>CAIQBY010000168.1 GCA_903870175.1 uncultured Bacteroidota bacterium | reverse complement strand
AGAAAGAACCGGTAGTTTGGGATATTCTGGAAAACGTATTGAAAGGACATCCAGTTCTTTTGAATCGTGCTCCGACATTGCATAGATTAGGTATTCAGGCTTTCCAACCAAAATTAATCGAAGGGAAAGCAATTCAATTGCACCCTTTGACTTGTACTGCGTTTAATGCGGATTTTGACGGGGATCAAATGGCAGTTCACGTTCCATTGGGACATGCTGCTATATTGGAAGCTCAGTTATTGATGCTTGCTTCGCATAACATTTTGAACCCTGCTAATGGAGCTCCGGTAGCTGTACCTTCTCAAGACATGGTGCTTGGTCTGTATTACATGACCAAAGGAAAAAAATCTACTAAAGAAGAAAAAGTAAAAGGCGAAGGTCTTGTATTCTATTCTGCAGAAGAAACTATTATTGCTTACAACGAAAAGAAAGTTGATTTGCATGCTTTTGTTAAAGTTCGTTTACAAGTAAAAGAAGGCGGCAAAACTGTTAATAAATTAATGGAAACTACTGTAGGTCGTATCTTGTTTAATCAAGTGGTACCGGTAGAAGTAGGTTATATTAATGAATTATTGACTAAAAAATCTTTAAGAGATATTATAGGAACTATTGTTAAGGAAACAGGTATGGCTAAAACAGCTAAATTCCTTGATGACATTAAAGGTTTAGGTTATATGAGTGCATTCCGCGGAGGTTTGTCATTTAACTTGGGAGACGTAATGATTCCTGAAGATAAACCGAAAATGATTGCAGATGCAAATGCTCAGGTGGAAGAAGTGGTAGGAAACTATAACATGGGATTCATCACTAATAATGAGCGTTACAATCAGATTATTGATATCTGGACACATACAAATTCACGTATCACTAAAAAAGTGTTGGATACATTGACAAGCGATCGTCAAGGATTTAACCCGGTATTTATGATGTTGGATTCTGGTGCGAGAGGTTCAAAAGAACAGATTCGTCAGCTAGGTGGTATGCGTGGATTGATGGCGAAACCTCAAAAAGGTGCCGGCGGCGGTGAGATTATCGAAAACCCAATCCTTTCTAACTTTAAAGAAGGATTATCCATCCTTGAGTATTTTATTTCTACTCACGGTGCACGTAAAGGACTTGCGGATACGGCTTTGAAAACGGCGGATGCAGGTTACTTAACCCGTCGTTTAGTGGATGTGGCTCAGGATGTTATAATCACAATAGAAGATTGCGGTACATTACGTGGATTGATTGCTACTCCATTGAAGAAAAATGATGAAGTGGTTGAATCGTTATACGATAGAATACTTGGAAGAACTGCAGTTCATGATGTTTATAATCCATTAACAGGTAAAAAGATTATTGCTTCAGGAGAAGAAATTACTGAAGATTATGCAAAACAAATTTCTGATTCTCCAATTGAGCAAGTAGAGATACGTTCGGTATTGACCTGCGAAAGCAAGAACGGTGTTTGCGGTAAATGTTACGGACGTAACCTTGCTACTGGCAGAATGGTTCAGCGAGGTGAAGCAGTAGGTGTTATTGCTGCACAATCAATCGGTGAGCCGGGAACACAGTTGACATTACGTACATTCCACGTTGGTGGTGTTGCGGGTGGATCTGTTGCTTCTTCTAAAATAGAAGCTAAATACGATGGTATCCTTGAAATAGATGAGTTGAAAACAGTAAAACGTAAATCAGGAAAAGAAATGGTTGACGTTGTTATCGGCCGTTCTGCTGAGATGCGCATTATTGATGCTACTACTAAAATTGTATTGACTACAGGAAATATTCCTTACGGTTCACAGGTTTATGTGACTGGAAATACAAAAATCAAAAAAGGTACTTTGATTTGCGATTGGGATCCATACAATGCTGTAATTGTGTCTGAATTCGGTGGTAAACTTGAATTTGATAATATCGAAGAAGGTATTACTTTCCGTGAAGAATCAGATGAACAGACAGGATTTAAGGAAAAAGTAATTGTTGAAAGTCGTGATAAATCCAAGAACCCTGCAATCAGAATTATTGCAAACAAAGAGGTTTTACGTACCTATAACATTCCGGTGAGTGCACACGTTATTGTAAATGACGGAGCGAAAATAGAACCGGGACAAATACTTGTTAAGATTCCTCGTTCTTCCGGTAAATCAGGCGATATTACAGGTGGTTTACCACGTGTAACTGAGTTGTTCGAAGCACGTAACCCAAGTAATCCTGCTGTGGTTTCTGAAATTGACGGTATTGTTTCTTTCGGAAAAATCAAACGTGGTAACCGTGAGGTATACGTAGAATCGAGAACTGGTGAGCGTAAAACATATCTTGTACAGTTGAGTAAACACATACTTGTTCAGGAAAATGACTTTATCAAAGCCGGTGAGCCGCTTTGCGACGGAGCAATTACCCCAAGCGATATACTTGCTATAAAAGGACCTACTGCGGTTCAGGAATATTTAGTGAATGAGGTGCAGGAAGTTTACCGTTTGCAAGGTGTGAAAATCAATGATAAACATTTCGAAGTTATTGTTCGTCAGATGATGAGAAAAGTGGATATCAGCGAAGCTGGAGATTCTACTTTCCTTGAAAAACAATTGATAAACAAAGCTACATTTATGGAAGAAAACGATAACCTGTATGCTAAAGTAGTGATACTTGATGCAGGCGAATCGACACTTTATAAAGCAGGTCAGATTATCAGTGCGCGTAAATTAAGAGATGAAAACGGCTCGTTGAAACGCAGAGATATGAAATTGATTGAAGCTCGCGAAGCTATGCCGGCTACATCCAATGCGGTGTTGCAGGGTATTACACGTGCTTCGTTGCAAACCAACAGCTTTATGAGTGCTGCATCGTTCCAGGAAACTACAAAAGTATTGAACGAAGCTGCTGTGAGCGGTAAAGTGGATCATTTGCTTGGACTGAAAGAAAACGTAATTGTTGGACATTTAATACCTGCAGGTACCGGCTTGAGAGCTTATGATAATATGATTGTTGGTTCTCAGGAAGAGATGGATAAATTAATGGCTTCGAAAAAAGAAGCTATGGAAATCGAAGACGATGAATAGTTCATTGGTTCATAAGTTGATTGGTTAACTAGTCAAGAGAAATAAAAAGAGGGATGACGAAAGTTGTCCCTCTTTTTTTTGTTTGTTTAAGTATGACTCATTTTCTCAATTTATTTTCTTTACAGAAATGAAAATCGGACGTTCCAGTCGCACAGCCGGAACTTCGGGAAGTTCAGCCCGATTGTTCAGCCGCCCAGCCGGAACATCGGGCAGCTCAGCCGGACTATCCAGACACCCAACCGGAACATCGGGCTGCCAGCCGGACTATCCAGCTGCCCAGCCAGAACATCGGGCAGCTCAGCCGAACCGTCCAGACGCCCAGCCGGAACATTCGGCTGGAAGAATAATAGCACGAACTTGCTTAAAATCAAGTTTTTATTAAATAAACCAGTATTAACATTGCTTTAAGACGTGGTGCCCCGCAATCATAAAAGCAAAAAACCTCCTTACAAATAAATGTAAGGAGGTTTTTAACTTAAAAATGTATAAGTGTAGCCTTTATTTACCGTGGCATTGTTTGTATTTCTTACCACTACCGCAAGGGCAAGGGTCGTTACGGCCAATTTTCTGTTCCACTCTTACCGGCTGAGGTTTTGGGCGAGGCTGATCTTCAGTTGCTCCCTGTTCCTTTCTGTTTGTTTGAACTTGAGGCTGGCGTTGGGGTGTCTGAACTCTTGCCTGTTGTATCTGTTGTTGGTTTTCATTTGGCAAATTAGCACGCATCAAAAATGAAACAACTTCTTTATTTACATCACTCACCATTCGTTTAAATAATTCGAAAGATTCGAATTTATAAATCAATAATGGATCTTTTTGTTCGTAAACTGCATTTTGAACCGATGTTTTCAACTCATCCATTTCGCGCAAATGTTCTTTCCATGCATCATCAATCATTAAAAGAGTAGTGCTCTTTTCTAATCCTAATACAAGTTCGCGACCTTTAGTCTCATAAGCACGTTTTAAATTTACAACTACCTGCAATGTTTTTATTCCATCACTCATCGGAGTCACAATATTCTCAAATTGCTGTGATTGGTTTTCGTAAACATCCTTAATTATAGGGAACGATTTGGTTGCAATAAAATCATTTTTATTTGTATAAGTCGATTCTGCCTGATGATATAAATTCTCCAGAACTTCTTCGGCATCAAGACTTGTAAAATCTTCCGCTCCTATCGGAGATTCAATAGCCAGCACCCGAAGCACTTCCATATTAAATCCTTCAAAATCTTTCACATCGTGATATTCATTCACAATTGTTTCGCAAGTATCATATACTGAATTAGCAACATCAATCGCCAATCGCTCGCCAAATAAAGCATGACGGCGTTTTTTATAAATTACTTCACGTTGACTATTCATTACATCATCGTATTCAATCAATCGTTTACGAGTACCAAAGTTGTTCTCTTCCACTTTCTTTTGAGCACGTTCAATCGATTTGGTAATCATGGAATGCTGAATCACTTCACCTTCCTGAATCCCCATCCTGTCCATCAGTTTAGCAATACGTTCGGAACCGAACAGACGCATTAAATCATCTTCGAGAGAAGCAAAAAACTGAGATGAACCCGGGTCACCCTGACGACCTGCACGACCGCGCAACTGCCTGTCAACTCGTCTCGATTCATGACGTTCAGTACCAATAATTGCAAGTCCGCCTGCTTCTTTTACACCAGGTCCAAGTTTAATATCCGTTCCACGACCAGCCATATTCGTAGCAATAGTAACAGTTCCTGCTTTACCAGCTTCCTGTACTATTTCCGCTTCGCGCTGATGTTGTTTCGCATTTAATACATTGTGTTTGATGCCGCGCAGTTTTAACATACGGCTTAATAATTCCGAAATCTCAACTGATGTAGTACCTACAAGCACTGGTCTTCCGGCTGCCACACATTTTCCTACTTCTTCTATTACTGCATTATATTTTTCACGTTTTGTTTTATAAACCAGGTCTTCCGAATCGATACGCGCAATCGGTCTGTTAGTAGGTATTACAACAACATCCAATTTGTAAATATCCCAGAACTCACCTGCTTCTGTTTCCGCAGTACCTGTCATACCTGCAAGTTTGCTGTACATACGGAAGTAATTTTGCAAAGTAACTGTTGCATACGTTTGAGTAGCAGCTTCTACTTTCACATTTTCTTTCGCTTCAATTGCCTGATGCAAGCCATCCGAATATCTTCGGCCTTCCATAATACGACCGGTTTGCTCATCTACTATCTTTATTTTACCATCCATAATCACATACTCCACATCAATTTCAAATAAGGTATAAGCCTTTAATAATTGATTAATAGTATGTACGCGTTCTGATTTTATCGAATAATCACGGATCAGTTCTTCCTTCTGTTTTACCTTCTCTTCTGTCGAAAGACCTGATTTTTCAAGTGTTGCAATCTCTCCGCCTATATCAGGTAATACAAAGAATTTGGCATCTTCGGAAGACGTAGAAATCAATTCAATTCCTTTTTCAGAGAGTTCAATAGAGTTATGTTTTTCATCAATTACAAAAAATAATTCAGCATCCACTTTATGCATTTCCCTTGATTGGTCCTGCATGTAATAGTTTTCTGTTTTCTGAAGTAGAGCTCTATTACCGGACTCACTCAGGAATTTAATCAACGCTTTATTCTTAGGCAAACCTCTGTAAGCACGTAGCAAAGCCATTCCTCCTTCGCCTTCTTTCTCCCCTATTTTCCCTTCGCCTATCAATCTCTTTGCATCAGTCAATGCAGTATTTACATAAGCTTTCTGAGCATTAACAAGTTTTTCAATTCTTGGCTTTAGCGGTGCAAACTCCTGGTTATCGCCCTTTGGAGTAGGTCCGGAAATAATCAATGGAGTACGTGCATCATCAATTAATACGCTATCCACCTCATCCACAATTGCATAATTATGCTTGCGCTGAACCAAATCTTCGGGCACGCGCGCCATGTTATCACGTAAATAATCGAAGCCGAATTCATTATTCGTTCCAAAAGTAATATCCGATAAATATGCCTGTCTGCGCTCTTCCGAGTTAGGTTCTGTATCATCAATACAATCAACACTCATACCATGAAACTCGAACAACGGTCCATTCCATTGCGAGTCACGTCGCGCCAGATAATTATTTACCGTAACCACGTGCACACCCAATCCTGTAAGCGCATTCAGATATACCGGCAATGTACCTACAAGCGTTTTTCCTTCACCTGTTCCCATCTCCGAAATCTTCCCCTGATGCAAAACAATCCCGCCTATCAATTGCACGTCATAATGTACCATGTCCCAGGTAACTTCTATTCCTGCTGCATCCCAGGTGTTATTCCAATGTGCTTTATCTCCTTTTATCTCAATTGACGAACGTTCTGCAGCAAGGTCTTTATCCATTTGCGTAGCAGTAACTTCAATCACCTTGTTTTCTTTGAAACGTCTTGCAGTCTCTTTCATTACTGCAAAAGCTTCAGGTAATATCTCTGCTAAAATCTCTTTATTGTTGTCAACAATTGTTTTTTCAAGCTCATCTATTTCCTCATACAATTTCTCCTTCGCCTCCACATCCATTGTCAAATCAGCATCTATCTTAGCTTTTAATTCGTCAATTTGCTTTTGCTCTTTCTCTGAAAAGTCTTTTATCCGCTTTTTAAATCCGAGGGTTTTGCCACGTAACTGGTCGTGGGAAATAGAAGCAAGCTTAGGAAACTCAACTAAAATTTTATCAACTATAGGCTGTATTTCTTTTAAATCCCTATCTGATTTAGTTCCGAATAATTTGGAAACGCTTTTGGTGAAAAAATCTAACATTAGTACTTATTTTGTTTATTTTAAGGATTGCAAAAGTAATAAAAATCTTTTGGCAATAGTCAAAACATGTTCCGTTTACCTTAAATATGACAAATTAACATGCTGTTTATTCAAACCCTTTATTTAAGCATTAATCCGCGCTTCAATATTCCTTTAGAATTAAAATGTAAATTCGCATACTTTAAAATGCACTAAATTGAAGATTTTACTTATTGAGGACGAAAAAGACTTGCTTGATTCAATGAAATCATACCTTGAATCGGAAGGATATCGTTGTGAAACAGCTATGGATTATGAAAAGGCATCTGAAAAAATAAACATGTATGCCTATGATTGTGTAGTTGTGGATATAACGTTGCCTAAAGGAAATGGTCTGCAGATTGTAAAGGAACTGAAAGGTAAAAAGTCGGAAGTAGGCATAATAATAGTTTCTGCAAAGAATTCGTTGGATGATAAATTGAAGGGACTTGAATTAGGTTCGGATGATTACCTTACAAAACCTTTTCACCTTTCTGAATTAAATGCCAGAATAAAAGCTATTGTCCGAAGGAAAAATTTTGATGGAAAAGATGAAATTGTGGTGAATGAGATAAGAATTAATATTCCATCCCGCGAAGTATTTATTGATGACAAGACGCTTTCCCTTACCTCAAAAGAATATGAATTGCTTCTTTTTTTTATTGCAAACAAAAACAAGGTGATAACAAAAAACGCAATTGCAGAGCATCTTTGGGGAGACGACATGGACCAAAGCGACTCATTTGATTTTATTTATACACACATAAAAAATCTCCGTAAGAAAATGCTGGATAAAGGCGGCGAAGATTATATAAAGACCATATACAGTATTGGTTATAATTTTTCAACGCAATAATTATTTTAAGAATGAAGCTGCTCAACAAAACAAGTATTTATTATTTGATTTTTGCATTACCAGTATTTGTAATATGTTCAGCACTGCTTTATTATTTTGTATCAACACAGATAAATAACAGTCTGGATGAATCATTGGCAAAAGAAAAAATATCAATAGAAACTAATTTAAAAAAGGGCGAACTGGTGCATGATATGGATAATGAAGTAACACTGATGCCAATAAACGAGAAAAATATTTCTTCTAAAACAATATTCGCAGACACCTTAATCTATGATTCAGCAGAAGCTGAACTGTTACCCTTTCGTTTGTTAAAAGGCATTGTGAGTGATGGCAGCAAAAATTACAAACTCACTATCCGCATATCACATATAGAATCAGATGATCTAATAAAGAGTATTTTATATCCAGTTATATTTCTTTTCATCTTATTGATGACGGGATTCTTTCTTATTAATTTCTGGATTTCAAAGAAATTGTGGAAACCATTTTACAAAACATTATCTCAGTTAAATTCTTATAATATTGCTGAAACACCTGTAAAATTAGATGCTGCCTCAATTAAGGAATTTGCCGAACTAAATAATACTTTAACATTAATGACCGAGAAGATGCACAGGGATTTTATCAGTCAGAAACAATTTATTGAAAATGCTTCTCACGAGATTCAGACTCCTCTTGCTGTTATCAAAAGTAAAATTGAAATCCTCATTCAATCTCTATCTGTTTCCGAAAGAGATATGCAAATAATCCAGTCTGTATATAATGCTGCCAATAAATTATCATCCTTAAACAAAGCGTTGCTGTTGCTTTCAAAGATTGAAAACAATCAATTTAATGACATGGAAGAAATAAATATTAAATTATTTATTGAGAAAACTCTAAAACATTTTGAAGATAAAATTTCGCTTAAAAATATTCGCCTCGTGAAGGAATATCAATCGGAAATAATGTGGAAAATGGACCCAGCATTGGCTGATATACTAATCACTAATCTTATTCAAAATGCCATACGGCACAATGTGAAAGGTGGGCTTATTTCTATCGAATTAAAAAATAATTTCATTCAAATTGTTAATACCGGATCGCCTTTAAACACATCTACAGACGAACTTTTCCAGCGTTTCAAAAAAAGCGAAACATCTGCAGAATCAATTGGTTTAGGTTTGGCAATTGCAAAGGAGATATGTGATAAATATAAAATCGACATAAATTATTTTTATAAAGATAATATTCATACTATTGTTCTCGAATATTAATCAATGGAACATCATCACGAGCACAATCATAATCACCACGGTCACCATCATCATGGTCCTGTGAAACTTACCATTATAAACTCTGCCTTTGTGATAGGTATAATTCTTAATTTGTCATTTGTCATTATTGAAGTAGTTGTCGGGTTATATGTTCATTCACTTTCTCTTCTTTCTGATGCAGGACATAATCTTGCGGATGTTGGAGCACTTGCGCTTTCGTTACTTGCTTTCCGTTTGCTTAAGGTAAAACCAAATGAAAATTATACTTATGGTTATCGTAAAACATCCGTAATTGTTGCACTTTTTAATGCTATGGTATTATTAGTTTCCATTGGCTCAATTGCATATGAAGCAATTCATCGTTTTTTAAATCCTGAACCAATACCAGGAACAACCATCGCTATAGTTGCAGGGATCGGCATTGTAATCAACGCGCTGTCGGCTCTTCTTTTTTTCAAAGGTAAAGACGATGACATAAATATTAAATCAGCATACTTGCATTTATTAAGTGATGCAATAGTTTCATTAGGGCTTGTAATTGGTGGCATCATTATTTTTTACACAAAATGGTTTTGGATTGATTCGATTTTAAGTCTCGTTGTGGCAATTGTAATTCTTTTCAATACCTGGCGATTACTAAAAGACAGCCTTCGTTTATCACTTGATGGGGTTCCTTCCTCTATTCAAATTGACGATATTAAATTACATGCATTGAAGATTGATGGTCTCAAAGATCTACACCATATACACGTTTGGGCGTTAAGCACCACAGAAAATGCACTGACTGCTCACATTGTTTTGACTCAAAACGCAACCATTGAAGAGGAAAGCAAAATAAAACATAAACTCAAGCATCTGCTGGAACATAAGAATATTCAACACATAACTCTGGAAACCGAGCGAGAAAATGAACCTTGTGAGGCGATAGATTGTTAATTATTCAATTACATATTTCAAATCAAAAATTAAAAAGCCTTTTCAATTTGGTTTAGGAATCTGTTTCGCTTATTTACATTAATATGATTTTATTAGGTTATGTTTTTTTGAACCCCTTCTTAAACCATAATGCTGTTATTAAATTCATTTTACTTTAATAATAAAGTGGATAATGAAATTCTTAGTCACTCCTAAATAAAAAATCCTCACCTAATTAATAGATGAGGATTTGGTACTAAAATAATTGGTTATTACTTCTTAGCAGGAGTTGTTGTGGAGTTCGTTTTTGAATCGCTGGCAGGTTTTGTTTCGCCAATTGCTTTTGAATCTCCCTTTTTGCAACAAGATTTTCCTCCATCTTTTTTGCAACAAGATTTTCCGTCTTTTTTCTTGTCATCACCTTTCTTGTCATCACCTTTCTTGTCATCGCCAAGAACAATAACTGTAGATTTAGAAAGCGCTAAGAAAGTGTTTGCTGATGCAGCCGCTACAATTCCTGTAAATGCCACTAATAAAAATAATTTTTTCATTTTAATTTATGTTTAATTGATTTGTACTTATTATCTGCAACAAAGATACCAAAAATGTAATCATGTACTTATTTTCTGTTAACAATAGTTAAGGCTTACTTAAAAGTGGCTATTACTGTTTCATTCCCTCTTACTTTTTGTTCCAGAGTTACATTCACTTTTACTGACGTTGGTAAAAACAAATCTACGCGGGAACCGAATTTAATAAATCCGAACTCGCTGCCTTGTGTGGCATTATCACCTTCTTTAGCATAATAAACAATGCGTCTTGCCAATGCTCCTGCTATCTGACGAAACAATATTTCTTCCCCGTTTTTATGTTTCACAACTATTGTTGTTCGTTCGTTATCAGTTGAAGACTTTGGATGCCATGCTACTAGAAACAACCCCGGATGATATTTTACATATTTAACAAGTCCGCTTATAGGATAACGATTGATGTGAACATTAAGTGGAGACATAAATATAGAAATCTGAAGGCGTTTATCATTGAAATATTCCGTTTCCGTTACCTGCTCAATCACAACTACTTTGCCATCAGCTGGTGCAATTATTTGGTTTTCATTTATTATAATTGTTCGCTTCGGACTACGAAAAAACTGTAGAATTATGATTAATAAAAACGCAGAAAGTGCGTAACCAAACCAAAGCAGGATTGGGTAATTGCTAAACAGAAAATGAGTTATTGTATTAATTAATGCGACTACTATTATGGTGGTGATGATAGACGGATAACCTTCTTTGTGAATTGTCATTTATTATTATTTAATTGAGATGCAAAAATAGTAAAATAGAGGTATGGTGCATTATAAAGTACAAGTCTAAATTATCGTTTGGTCTTTCAATTTAGTATCAAGCGCATCGCGCAATCCTTTTCCTAATAGGACAAAGGAAAGCACCATAAGCATTATAGCTATCCCTGGAAGTATAGCTAAATAGGGTGAATGTCCGATAATGAATCCTCTATGTGCATTTATCATTTCTCCCCAAGATGCTGTTGGTGGCTGCGCTCCTATTCCCAAAAAACTCAATCCTGCTTCTATCAATATGGCAGCGGCGAAATTGGCAGCGGAAATAACAATTACAGGTCCCATCACATTAGGTAATATTTGTCGGAAGATTATCCTGAAATCGCTGAAACCTAATGCACGGGCAGCTTCCACAAAATCTTTTTCTCGAAGACTAATCACCTGCCCTCTGATTACACGTGCAACTTCCACCCACATTGTTAATCCTACAGCTACAAACACCTGCCAAAAGCCTTTTCCGAGTGCCAATGTAATTGCAATAACTAATAATAATGTCGGGATGGACCATACAACATTTATTATCCAGATGATAATATTGTCAAGCTTCCCTCGGTAATAACCTGCCAATGCTCCCATCAGTACTCCAATTAATAAGGAAATGAAAACTGAAATTAATCCAACTGCAAATGAAACCCTTGTGCCAATCATTAATCGGCTAAGTAAATCGCGCCCTGCGGGGTCGGTTCCAAGTAAAAATATTTTTGATGAAATATTATCATTCACGATTTCCTGTTGTAATTCTTTTATTCTTTTCGTTGTTGGCTGCGTTTTAACTAATTCATAAAAAATAATTTCATTGCCTGAAGGCGAAGTTTCAACTGCTGCATTGTCTTTTAAAGAATACACTATATCTGCAATATTTATTTTCTTTTCAATTGTAAATTGTTTATTTTTATTAGAAAACTCTTTAATGATAATATTGCTTCCTTCGAATCGGTATTCAGAAATAGGGATGGAATTGTAATCACTTATCTCACCAAACAACATTTTTGTAATGAAACTTACATGATGAGTTTCTTCATTCTTTCTGACCATCAGCATTTGAACTTTAAATCCCGGCGGCTTTTTCGAAAGTTCAAGTTTCTGATTATTCGCGTCCGGCGAACTATCCGGAGTGATTAGAAAACCTAAAACCGCAATCAAAATAAAACAGGAAATCAATACCAAGCCAAACATCGACAACTTATTTTTCTTTAAGCGCTGCCATGCAATTGCAGATACTGACTGTGATTTATCTTTATTATTTTTCATTTATTGTTCGTCCTTTCCATTCATATTTTTTGCCGAATCCTAAAAACCCTACCAATACTACATAGAATACATATATTAACTGTTCGGGTAAAAAATATATGAGCAACTTTCTTTCGTCAAAAAAAGATGTCGATAAAAATAATAACAAAAAATCAATTACACACTTTACAGAAAAAAGTAATAGTTCAAGTTTAAATAAAGAGAAAGGAAAAAATGTTATCGAATCATTAAAAAAGGCAACACAAGGCACAATCAAAAGAAATAAATTGAACAGATAGACAATTAAAGAAACAAATTTAGTTTCGGTATTAAGGTCCGAAAACCTTTTGGACGCCCATCTTTTGCGCTGACTTATAAATTGTTTTATGTTAAAACACGAATATGTAAATGCGGCAGCTTCCATATTTTTCAGAAACTTTATTCCTTCGGGATATTTCTTTTTTATTTTATACATTAATAATACATCATCGCCACTGGCAGTATTATTTATTCCTTCAAACCCATTTGCCTCATTAAATATTTCTTTGGTATAAGCTAAATTCGCACCATTGCACATTATAGCTTTATTATAGTATAATGAACCAGCTGTACTTGCTGTTAATGCAATACATTCAAGAGTCTGCAATTTTTGAAAAAGTGACAATGTATTGAATAAATAAACAGGTGCAACTATCATTTTAGCGTTGGTCTGTCTGTAGAAAGACACAATATACGAAAGCCAATGTTCGTGCACTACACAGTCGGCATCGGTAGTAATAATCAATTCGCCTTTGGCAATTTTAATTGCTTCGGATATTGCATTTTTTTTTCCTGTATTCTTGTTTTTTATAAGTGTAATATTGTTTTTTCTATTAATAAAATCCTGTACCAATTCATTTGTAGTATCTGTCGAAAAATCATCAACAACAATAACTTCGAAACAGGTGGAAGGATAAGTTTGATTGCAAATGGAAGAAAGAAGTTGCCCAATATTTATTTCCTCGTTTCGCGCCGGAATAATAATACTTACAAAAGGTTTTTCATCTTTTATTTCCGTGAATACGAATTTCGTATTTACCCAGCCACTACAGTATATTGCAATTAATATTGTGTACACAAGGCAAAGCAGTATTGCAATTGTTACTATTATTTCAATAAACACCTCCATTTATTTTATCACTAATTAAATTCAGTTTTATAATCAAAAGACTTATAACTTTGTGAAACTGCTTTTTCGATAATCACAATATTTAACAATGATACTGAAAAAACAGACGTAATAAATTTATGGCAACAGATAAAATAATTCTTGGCATTGACCCCGGCACCAATATTATGGGATATGGATTAATACATGTCAAAGGAAATAAAATGGAATTGATAGTAATGGGGGTTTTGCATCTCGAAAAAGTAGCGAATCATCCGTTGAAACTTCAAAAGATATTTGACCGAACCGTTTCGCTTATTGATGAATACAAGCCGGATGAATTGGCAATTGAAGCTCCGTTTTTTGGTAAGAATGTTCAATCAATGCTGAAGCTTGGTAGAGCACAAGGTGTGGCAATTGCCGGTGCTTTATCCCGAAACATACCTATTCAGGAATATTCGCCGAAAAAAATTAAACAATCCATAACTGGAAACGGGAATGCTTCCAAAGAACAGGTTTCGGCAATGCTAAAATCATTATTGAATTTTAAGGAAACTCCCGAATTTTTGGATGCAACAGATGGATTGGCAGCAGCAGTTTGTCATCATTTTCAACGGAAACCCGGTACTGCTGCTAAATCCTATTCGGGCTGGAAAGCTTTTTTGGCTGATAATCCGAAGAAGAAAGCATAGTTTAATGGTTTATTTGGGCATCGAGAGGCAAAACATGACCGTTGTGAGGCATAACTTGAACGTCGTGAGGCGAAACATGGAAGTTAGTAAAAGCGAAAGCGGAATCGAGAGGCAAAACACGACCGTCATGAGGCATAACATGAACGTCGAGAGGCAAAACACGACCTTCTTGAGGCAAAACATGGAAGTTAACAAGAATGAAATGGAAGAGGAGAGACAAAACGCGACCGTCATGAGGCATAGCATTGAAGTTAGCAGGCATAATTTGAAAGTCATCAGCGAAAATTGAGGAGGAAAAAGTAAAAGGAGTGATTTTTTAAAGCTCAGCACATATTTTTTCTGCCATTAAAGAAAGTTCTTCTGAGGAAGGTTTTAATTTAGGTTGGGTAAAATTAATATCGCCCACTGAATTCATCGGTACTAAATGAATGTGTGCATGTGGAACCTCAAGACCAATAACAGCAACTCCGATACGTTTGCAGGGAACAGCAGCCTTAATTGCTTTGGCTACGGATTTGGAAAACACCATCATTTCAGCCAAATCGGCATCCGCAATATCAAAAATATAATCAATTTCTGTTTTAGGTATCACAAGTACATGACCATAAACAAGAGGAAAAACATCTAAAAAAGCAAGAAATTTATCATTCTCAGCTATTTTATGGCAAGGAATTTCGCCATTCACAATTTTAGTAAAAATGCTTGCCATTATTAACGGGAGATTTCAATAATTTCAAATTTCATAATGCCCGAAGGAACTTGTATGTCTGCAATATCACCTTTCTTTTTGCCAAGCAATCCTTTTCCTATTGGCGAATCAACAGAAATTTTACCTGCTTTGAAATCAGCTTCATTTTCGGCAACAAGTGTATAAGTCATCGTCGCCCCGTTTGCGGTATTTTTTATTTTTACTTTTGAAAGAATCAATACTTTTGATAAATCCAATGTAGATTCGTCAATCAATCGAGCACTTTTTAAAACTGCTTCCAGTTTCGAAATCCGCATTTCCAACAATCCCTGCGCTTCTTTGGCGGCATCGTATTCAGCATTTTCGGATAAATCACCTTTATCGCGTGCTTCAGCTATTTGTTTGGAGATAGAAGGACGCTCTTTCGCTTTTAACTGATGCAATTCTTCCTGCAATTTTTTTAATCCCTCCTCCGTGAAATAAGAAATATTAGCCATTTTGTTTTGTTTTTATTGAGTGTTTGAAAAAGATAAAGAGAATTCCGCATTGCTGCGAAATTCTCTTTTCAAGTACAAAGATACTTTGGTTATTTATAAATTTATTCTCGCACCAATTGTGTGGGTACCTTCAAATGGGTTTGTTGCTCTGTAAGAATAATCAATTCCGAATGTTGATTTGTTTTTACCGAATGGAATTTCAACAGTAAATCCGGCACTTGGTCCAGTGTACACAGTAGTTCTGGTAGCCAAACTCGTGATTCCCTGTTCGTAGGAATAACCGGCACGCAACATCAGCATATTTTTCCATCCATATTCCAAACCAATCAAAAACTGGTCTTTATCAAAAGAATTGTCAACAAAATTGGCCATTACAGTAATTCGGTGAGTTTTATAAAGAGCACTGTCTTTTTTAAGATAAAAATCATAACCGGCACCAATATTTAAAAGTGAAGGCAACTCAAACTGAGCAGCACGCTGATCTACTGTCATTGTTTGAGTAGAAGTACTGGCAGGTACAGGAGTTTTAAATGATAAACCATCTCCGCTATACTGCATGCGTGGCCCTACGTTTTTTAACGAAATACCAAAATGCAATTGATTATGTTTTCCTGTTACATATTGAATTCCTGCATCAATTGCAACACCTCTTGCACTTATATTGGAAATCTTCTCGGTGATAACTTTCAGCGCTAAACCTCCGTAAATATTATCAGAGAAGCCTTTAGCATAAGATAATGCAATATTAATGAATTGGGGAGTGTATGTTCCCAATCCACCTTCAGGAGATTCGGAAGTTGTGATTGGAATATCTCCGAAATGCATAGACATAATTGCTAAGCCAATTGCTCCTGTTTCGCCAACGTGTTGAGTCAATCCGAAAGCATTAATATTAATATCAGATCCTTTTAAATATTGATCATGTGTGAATATTAATTCGGTTTTTTTAGTAAATGCAGTACCTGCAACATTTGTAAACATTGATTCAAGTCCTTGCGTACCTGCTACATTTGAACCAGCCCATCCTGAACTCCTTGCCCAGGGATTAATTAATAATTCTGTAGCTCCTTCTTGACCAACTCTGTCTGGATTACCGCCTATTAAACTTTTACTTTGAATTAAAGCTAAACCAACAAAGGCAAAAGGCAAGATTAATCTATAATTGTGTTTCATATCTGTGTTTATTAATATAAATAAAATATTTCAAAAGGACTAATAAGCATCTAAATCCAACGGACGTAATACTCCAAACCATTTTAATGTTCTTTCTCCAACATTAGGAACATCCACATGAATGAGGTATAAACCGCTTGCAATAGGAATTCTGGATTGATTATTTAAATCCCAATCCTGAGAAGTTACTGCAACTCCATTAATACTTTTTTGTGAATTTTCTGATTGAGCCACATTAAAAGTTCTTACAAGAGTTCCATTCATTGTAAATATGGTAATTTTACAATTAACCGGGATATTTGTAATTTTTACAATCGTTTGGCTGGTTGTAGTTTCGTATCCGGAATATGCGTAATATGGATTTGGAACAATATTAATTAGATCCAAAGCTTTTACAGCAGCATCCGCACTACCTTTTATTGTACCAATATCAGAAGTATTAAAATCATATACAGGTAAATTGTTATTAATAGGAGTTGCTGCAGTATCAATAATCGGTGTTGTAGTTGTTGTGTAACCATTTTGATAAGATTTAGCTACTCTTAATCTGATTTTTACATCTGATTCAAGTAAAGCATGTCCGGGGACTAATAATGGCATATTTACCCACATTGCGTCTTCAAATACTTGTCTTGCATAAATATCGCTTGTATTTAAAGTATTTGCAACATTTAACATATCATGAATAAATTTACCTTCATCATATCGAGGAACCATTTTTATCCCATTTCCGAAATTTGGATCGCTGTTCCATGTTTTATCTCCATTGTGACCAAAAACGTAGATGTAATGCTTGCCTCCAAATACCGGTGTCATAGTGCCTGCTGCATAATTAATTATAACATCTGAAGAGGTAGGGTTCCATTTCATGTCTGCTCCATTTTCATTATTTAACCAGGAATCTTCTCCAAAGGCCATGTTTAAACGTTCACCTGTTTCAAGATTAATAGCATAACCCGGGAACCAACCCATCCCAGATGTTCCATTCAAACCACCTTCAGAAGCATTGTAACCGGATTGAGAAGCATGAAGGCCGTTTTTATCAACAGAAGGAGAACTCCGAAGTTTCATTTTATTTGTTCCTCCAATTGCAAGAGTAGCAACTTCTTCCATCTCAAGGACAGGACATCTTGTCCACTTAGATTTATCTGAAGTAATAACAATATCCACACTCGCAATATTCTTCAACTTATTTAGAGACATTGTTGTTGAACTATACCATGCTGGACCACCTTGGTAAGTAATTGTAGTACCAGGGGTTGTGTAGCCGCATAAACGATAGGGAGCCCAAGTTCCACCAATCACTTTTTCATACGCCTGAATATCGTCAATACCAGGATAATCATTATACGATGCATCGCTTGCATTCGTAAATGTGCCAGACCTAATCCAATTATGCTGGTCCACTCCATCCACATCTGCGACTCCTGAAAGCCATTGTTTAGCAGGATCTGAAAAATCCATTGTTGCCTCTAAAAATCCATTATTTACAGAACCGGCAACACCAGGGTCGTAAGTGAATGAAATATTAACTGAAATTCCCCAAGAAGGGATTACTGAAATTACCCCAGAGTTCTGGCCGTTAATTAGTTGTTCATTTGCTGTTTTTATTGTCTTGTCTGACGTAACAATGGTACCGGTAGTTAAATTCTGAAGAGCCCACGTAGAATTAGCGCCAATACTAGAACCGCTTGCAGTGGTATCGTCTTTAAGGAATATTCTAAAATTAGTATTACTTGGAACGTTTAATGGATCTACTACTTGAATTTTTACAGGTCCGTATGAATCTTGGTAAGCAGGTTTGATAGCTCTATATCCATTAGATGCACTCATTATTTCATCAATTGTCCCTGAAGTAAACTCCAAAATATTACCTCCATTTCCTTGACCTTCAACTCTTGTTAATGTCGGTCCTGTTCCATAATCTACTTGTTGCACTGTTCCACCGCCTTCAGGTGCAGGAATATGTGGAATTGCGGAATGGGCTAAATAACCGTCAGAATAATGGTTGCTTGCTATAAAAGGGCTATAATCAGTTAAAGTGTTTAAATTAACAGGGTTTTGAGTTGGGCTATACCCATATGCGATTATAGCATAATAATAGGTTTTGTTATTTATCAGATGATTATCTCCAGTTGCGAATAAATCTGTACTCAACCTGCAGGAATGAACAATTCCATTATCTGCTCCGTTAACCATCTCTTGAGGAACTAACGCAGAAAGAGTAACATCGTCAGTGTAATTCACAATTTGGGCAATTCCATCTTTTTTATCACATTGAAAAGCCAAACGAGCTTTATTAACATTATAAAGGTCTCCTGCTCCAACAGTACCATCAATTAATTGATAAATCATATAGCCCTGAAAGCGATAAAGTGAATCAGCGTTTGATGTTTTGTCATAATCTTCAGTATAACCTTCATCATGAAAAACAGGAGTCAAGGGAGGATGAATTGAAGTATCCCTTGGATTATTATTAGATCCTTTAGGGTTTGACCAAGTTAAAATAAGTTCTTTATCTAACTCTTGAATTACAAGGTTGGGAGCATCAGGTCCATGAAGCGTTGCAAAACAATTGTTAAATAATAATTGAGCTTTAATATCAGCGCCTTTTAATAATGCAACGGATGCCAAATTTCCTCCTTGTGTAGTTCTAGCCCATGGCACCCCTACAGTAATATAGTTAACAGCACCCGGTTGAAGAGTAAAAGGACCTGCACTTTCAATAAATCGCCTATCTCCCGGTACGTTATGTGACGAAGTTTCGTCCCAGGATGCTTGTGGTACCATATTAGTTCCAAACCCAGTTGGGTCAGAAGTACCTGGAAACATATAATGACATAAAACATTTCCTCCTGTTCTACCATTACCGCCATAGGTAACATGCTGTCCATCTTTCCAGGTTTCAGTTAAATATTGGTAATAATCATCTGTTGCCTGAGGATTTCCTTCAGGAGTAAAATCATTATTAAAATACATAAAGTTAACCATCCCTAACCTTTCATTATCAATTATTCCATCTCCATAGTTCAAGAAACTTGCAGGAACGGAAGATGCAGGATCGTCAATTCCATTTGGATCTTTGTAAGGACCTTCAAAAAAATCAACACCTACCGCTGGCGGATTTGCCCCGTAAGCAGTTGTTTGTCCAGTTCCATCAACTTCGGTACCATTATAAAGAATTCCTAATCCTAGGCCTACATCGCAACCAACGTAGTCATCAAAGGCATACCCCAAATCAGCATCATCCCATAAACCGAAAAAAGTACTGTCAAGCCTAAAGGATGATTTGTTTATGATTTTATATTTTAAAAAAGTTGCATTGTTTAAATCATCTGTAGTTTGAAATGCAAATGCTTGAGCTTGAATTTCCAATCCAATTGCTTCTCCACCAGTTTCAGTATGAATATTTCCTTTATCATTAAATACCCAAAAAATATTCTGATCCCCAAATAACTGGGCTTTACAACCCCTAGTTCCAGTTACATCAAAATCAGGAACATCACCAGTTGTAATATCATATTGTCCATCACCGTTGGCATCGTAAAATGGTGCTAATGGCTGCCCTTCAGGACCGAATGCAGGCCAATTAGTTATTTGATCAAGAGCATTTGACAATGTAGGATTTGAAGTTAATGGATTAGGCCCCTGTGAATTATTAACCCAAAACCAATTATAATAAGCTTGGACATCGGCTCTGTTAATTTTCCAAAATTTATCCCAATTAAGACATCGAGGTCCGTCAGTTGTAGCATCCGGCCTTAATGGCCCAGGCCAATAATCATTACCGGTTTGACGATATGTTTGTGCCGCTTCTTTAAGTTGATGCCCAGCATCATAACCTCCAACCCAAACAGAGCTTGCGAATTGAGAACTTGGCCCTATAGTGCTGTTGCTTGCTGGTTTAGGCACTTGGTACCTTGCTGTTTGAGAACCAAAAATATCCCACCACATATCGCCACCGTTTAGAATTTTTGCTCTAACATTGTTAATGTCTAAATCAATTTGAGCTGTTGCATTAACACATTGAGAATTGACTGCTCGGTTTTGATTACTATTTGGCGGATTATTCGTACCTCCAGTAATTCCAACATTTTCTTTCGCATAGATGTTCATTGCAAAAATCAACGATACTATGGAAACAATTAATTTAATACGATTCTTTTTCATTTTTTTATTTTTTATCATTAAAGGGGATGTAAAATTCAAATAGCAAAATTGTTTAATTTAAAAATCAAATACTACTCCTAAACGTATTTGTCTAGGTAAACTATAATTACTTGGATTGTTAATTTTTGCATTATAAAGATCAACAAATGATTGTATACTGTTTCTTGATGCAAGAGACGCCTGACCAGCAGCAGAGGCTAAATAACCGTCATCATTCGGGTTTCCAGTTGCATGATATACATTTAATACATTTTGCGTATTTAAAACATTTAATACTTGTAAATAAATATTCAAATTGGCATGCTTTTTCTCTTCTCCTTCTTTTTTGCCTCCCCAAGTAAGGTCTAATGTCTTATCAACTCTTAAATCCATTCTAAAACTCCAAGGTAAGTTGGAACCATCAATATTCCCTGATAACAATCGTCTATCTGCAATTCCAATTGCGGCATCCTGAGTAACATTCGCCTGCTTGCTATAAGGTGTTCCTGAACCTGCTCTAAGAACGATATTTGCTCCAACATTTTCTAAAATCTTTATTGCTTTTTCTGAATCTCCTTTCTTCTTATTCCAAATTGGTCCTTTATAGTCTTTACCTGAACCAAAACGGTAATCAACATTCAAAACAATTGTATGGCGTTGGTCAAAATTTAAAGGATGTGTTGTTCTTAAATTAGGCTCACCAATTGATGCTAAATTCACACCATCTGTTGTACTTGAACCTGTACCATCAGCAAATTGAAGAGTATAACTTGCAGTCAGTGCAACTCCTGAAGCCATTCTTCGTAAATCATAAGCTAATGAAAGTCCTTTTACTGTTCCAAAATCAACATTAGTAAAAGTATTATATGTTACAGGAAATGCCTCATATACCTGAGCAGTTTGAACCATATTCCTTAATTGATGATAAAATGCTGAAATAGTAAGTACAGAATTTTTCTTTTCATTAAGAACTTGGGCAAAACCAACTTCATAATTAGTTGTTGATTCCGATTTTAAATCAGGATTATTAATAAATCCACCATTAAGATTTTCTATTTCCAAATAAGAAATTGGATCCAATCGGTTATATTCAGGTGGGCGTTGTGTAAGAACCTCATAATGGGCATTAAAACTCGCAACATCAGAAATTGGAAAAGAAAAAGCTATACGAGGAGAATAATTAAGCTGTGGCTTATATGCTTGAAAAACATTAGGAGAAATAATTTTATTTCTCGCTGCGGCAGGATCTACTAAATAGGGGTTAATACCGCTATTAACTGTATTTGTGGTTAATACCGAAGGGTCAGTAACTGTAGTTCCTTGAGCATTATACCAGGTATCTCCATCTCTGTAACCAACAATTTTTGTTGGATTATCTTTATTATCAACATAAACAACATAGTTATTCCCGATATTAGAAGGATGAGACACTGGATTTCCACCAATTTCAGTCACCTCACCTGCAGTCTTAGCATCATATAAAAGATATTTATCTTTTAACACTTCCTGATTAGCATCAAATCGATCAACACGAAGCCCAACATTGAATTTTAAATCTTTGAAGTCGAATCTATCTCTGATATAACCAGAAATATATATGGGTTGGTAGGCACCTACCTGACGTAAATAATTACCATTAGCATCTTTGGCAGTAAAAAAATCGTCTAAACTTGGTTTGCCGGATAATTTTTTACCGGTTTGGTCATAACCATAATATGTAACTAATTGTTGTCCATTTCCTAATAAATCATCCGCACTAAACATATTCATATTGAAAGCCGAAGGAGCAAGGGAATTAATGTCTATATAATCAATTCCATTTGGATTTAAACCTAATGATTGTCTTAGACTTCTATCAAACTGATTCTGTGTCCCATCATTTCTTCGTGAATAGTCATAATATGGATTACCTGGGGAAGATAACTGAGTATTTAATGTTGCAACAGAGTCAAGGTTTTGCAAGTGATAGTTCGCAAGTTGATACATCCTTTTCCATAATTCTATAGGACTTAAAGAGTAGCCCCGTTCTGTTCTTTGTTCATAAGAGAATCCCAATTGAATGGCATGTTTATAAATATCTGCTGAAAATGTAGCATCCACATTAAATTTAGAATTATTTGTGTAGCTGTATCCATCATACTGACGTCCGGTATTGTACCATAGTGAGTAAACGTTGGTAGGTCTGTCTCCGTTAACTAAGCCTAAGCCTGCTTCAACACTGTATAAATTCTGAATGGTAGAAGGATCGGTATTAGCATAAAATTCATTAGTATAAGCAGCTCCTGCAGCATTAACATTTGATGGAGTAAATGACAAATTAACATCCTGATAGCCATTCATTACATATCCTGTAACAGTATCCTTATGAATTACTCCATTAGCATCTTTTACATAAATAGGATTTGCCACTTTATAGTCATATGATTTTTGCTGAGTTTGTACGAATTTTCCAATGTATCCATAATCAAAAACATTTCCTTTGTGATCATCGTCTTGAGTTTTTGAATTTGATTGAGTATAATTTGCTTGAAGTGAAAAATATGCATTTTTAATAACTGATGAAGATTTTTCTTCCTCTTTGGAAGTTGCAGAATTAAATTTCTGGGTTAACTTTGCATAAGCTCTCCAAGTACTTGAAATTACCTGAGGGTTATTGCTAGGATTAAACAAGGCGTATTCGTAAACAAAACCATGATTTTGATTATAGTCAACCGAACCTCCCAAAGTAATACTCATATTAGTAGTAGGTTGATATTGAAGTTTCCCTTGTAAATCCAATGTAGTAGATGCCACATTACTTCTAGCCTTTACTTTTTGTAAATCAGCGTCAGTAATAAATTCAGCATTGGGGATAAAACCTCCTGCATCAGACTTCCGTAAAGGGTCATTTTCTAATTGAGAAAGTTTAGTTGGATTTACAATATATGCACCAACCGCTGATGGTGAAGGATCTTTTTGATTAAGTGCTTGTCCGGATACAAAAAAACCTAAAACCGACTTTTTACTCACCGAATCTTTTTTAGTGATGATAGGACCGCCGATAGAAAATCCAGCTTGATTATAACCATAAGCATCCAACCCCTTTTTCTCACCTAACCCTGAACTTAAAAGTTCAACACTTCCTCCATATTTACTTGCGGGCCCCCTTGTAGTTATAGAAATGATTCCTCCAGTCTCATCACCATATTCAGCAGGTGTGCCACCAACAATTGTTGTAACCTGTTCTACACCTTCTTGAGGGATATTTGCGCTGCCTATTACTCTTTGTCCATCAACATAATATGCAGTACCATTATCTCTTGATCCACGAATATTTAAAACGGCTCCTTCATCTGCCTGATAAACGCCTGCAGTAGTAGAGGCAACAGAATTAATATCCTTTGAAGCCATGTGTTCGTATTCTTCACGAGAAACTGTTTTTGCATCTTTTGTATCTGGGTCTATCAATGGCACTACATAATCAGTAACGATAATTGTATTCAGATTTGTTACACCGGAAGACAACTCAATGTTAAGATAAAGTGTTTGACCAACTGAAACATTTACATTTGAAATTTCAGCAGCCTGATATCCAACATAAGTAGCTTTTACATTATATTTTCCAGCATTTAAAGGTTTGATAGTTGCTTCCCCATCAATATTTGTGGTTGCAACACCAACTTGAATACCACCAACTTCAACAACCACATTTGCAAAAGGAATTGTTTCATGATTCGCTTTGTCTGTAAGTTTTACTTTAATTGCGGATTCGTTTTGTGCAATAGCAAGCCCTGCTGATAGAACAACAAAAGAAAATGAAGATAGTAATTTTCGTAGCATATTATATATTTATAAGTATATTATTTTAACTTTAATTAACCTCGTGCAAAAATTTGAAGCGTGTAAATATAGGTATATTTAATTTTCACAAACAAATATTTTATTTAATTTTCTAAACTTTTTATTTTTGCTTTTTTAAGTTGCTTAAATTCAATAGCATTAAGCAAAAAGAAAAATAAAATATTTTTCAGAAAAAATTTTACTCATAAGATTTATTGGCAATTCTATAAATAGTGAACAATTTATAGATTTTAAAACAGTGGGGACGTTGTTTGTTTTAGAATTCTAATGCAATATTAGAACATTATTTTTAAATAGCAATGAAATTTTTCAATTATTTTTAATAAATCATTTGCAATAATTGCAAATATATAAATCAAATTCTTTGTCAATGCTTGTATTTAAAGAGTCTCACAAAAAACGATTCGCGTTTATTAGCTCTTAATTTATCGCTTTTTTTTCTTTCCTCACGCATTTGCTTTCTTGTTTTTTTTGTTTGCAGACGCTTATCGTGTTCTTTAATTGCTTTTTTTTGTGCCCGTTCTTCAAGGCGTTGCTGTTTCCATTTCTGTTTTGCAGCCTGACGTTGAACCTTAGCAGAAACAGCACCTTTATCGCTTTCTCCTTTCGATTCTTTTGCCACTTGAGCTGAAATTGCCACAGGCAGCAGGCAAATTAATAATACGATTAACTTTCGAAAATGATTTTTCATAAATAATTAAGAAGGTGCAAATTTAGGTATTAAAAGAGTAAAACACTTAAATTTATTATTCATTTCATAATTTTAATTAACTTTGTAATATAAAGTAATGAGTAAATGAAACCTTTTTTGATTTTAATTATAGTATTTGTATTTATCATTGGTGTTGTAAGTTGTAAGAAACAATCAGAGAATGGTGTACCTTTAACTACTGTCGATATTTATATATACGCTAATAGCCCTAGTTTTGTAAACTTAAATGCTGTTGGAGGATACGTATATGTTACCGGCGGGGTAAGAGGAATTTTGCTTTACCGAAAATCTTCAACTGAAATAATGGCTTACGATAGAAACTGTACCTATCAATCATCGCAGCCATGTGCTACTGTATCTGTAGATGCTACGCGAATAATAGCGACTGATAGCAGTTGTTGTCATTCAAAATTTTCAATATACGATGGAAGCGTGACTCAGGGGCCTGCCGCTGCGCCTCTTAAAGCTTATCAAACCACTTTTGACGGTAATCAACTGCATATCTTTAATTGATATTCTCATTTAGTTTTCCTGTTTTTTTAATCAGCAAACTACATCAGCGATTTTAATCTTTTAATTAGGTTAAGTTTTCTTTTGGAATAAGGCGGATACTTAAAGTTGGGTTCAAACCAAAAAGGTTTTTCAAGAATACTTTTATAATGCGAAAATGTTTTGAAGCCTGCTTCTCCATGATAGCTACCCGTTCCGCTGTTGCCTACTCCGCCGAAAGGCAAATTATCATTCGCAATATGCATCAGCGAATCATTGATACAACCGCCACCAAATGATATTTCAGAAAGGATTTTATCTTTAATTGCTTTATCATTTGTGAAAACATAACACGACAGCGGCTTGTGTTTTTTCTTTACTGCTGCTATCACTTCATCAATATTGGTATATGAAATAACAGGTAGCAAAGGACCGAATATTTCTTCTTTCATTATCTCGTCTTCAAAAGAAACAGAAGTCAGAATGGTAGGTTCTATATATCTTTCGACACTATTGTACTTCCCTCCAAAGCAGACTTTTTTATTGTCAATCAAATTTACCAGCCGGTTAAAATGTTTATCATTTATGATTTGTACATAATTATTATTTGCCAGCGAATAATCCGATTTAATAATACATTCCTTTAGAGCAGCAATAAACTTTTCTTCAATGTCTGCATCCACCAACACATAATCCGGAGCAATACATGTCTGACCGGCATTTAAGAATTTACCCCATACAAGTCGTTTTACCGATGCTTTCAAGTTGCAGTCTTTAGTAATAAAAGCCGGACTTTTTCCGCCAAGTTCAAGGGTTACAGGAGTAAGATGTTTTGCCGCTGCTTCATACACTATTTT
>CAIQBY010000167.1 GCA_903870175.1 uncultured Bacteroidota bacterium | reverse complement strand
TTTTACAACTTTGATTACAGGTTTTATATTAAAAGTTATTGCCCCCGGAGTTGCTTCCATAGGAACAGGTAGGTATAGAGGCGTTTTAGGCAACCCCAATGGTTTAGGTCTTTATGCATTTTTTACGTTTATTGTCCTATTTGTTATTATTGATTATTTCCCAAAAATTTTTAATAAATATGAAATTTCTATATTTTATTTAACAATTTTTCTTTCAATTTTACTTACGGGTTCCCGAAATGCAATTATAAGTATCTTGATATTTTACATGTTTCAAAGATTTTTCAAAATCTCACCTTTTTTTGGTTTTATTATGTCAATAGTTATTGTTGTAATAGCAGAAATAATCAGTAGTAACCTTTCTTCCATTTTAACGAGATTTGGATTAGGTCAGTATTTTAGAGTAAAAACATTAGATGATGGTAGTGGAAGGTATATTGCCTGGGCATTCGCTTGGAAACATATTCAACAGAATTATTTTGTTGGAAAAGGATTCTCATATGATGAATATTATATGAGGCAACATTATGGCGAATTAGAAAAATTAGGTCACCAGGGAGGCATCCACAATTCATATCTAACTTTCTGGATGGACCAAGGGTTGATAGGGCTTTTATTATACTTACGCTCCTTCTTTATAATGTTCCTAAGAGCAGCCCATAATACCAAATTTGCATTCCCAATAATGTTTTCAATTGCTTTTACTGCATTTTTCGAATCATGGTTAGTAGGTTCATTAAGTGCTTATGCATTTCTTGCACTATTGATTTTTACACTAATATCAAGTGATGAAATTAATCCTAATATCAGCGGTACAAATATATTACAAATGGAACCTTTAGCCTTATCTGAATGATTATAAAAAGAATAAAGAACAATTACAATTATTCGAAACCTAAAAACAATAATCTTTATAGTAAAATTTTCTTTTCCTATAAATCAATACTGTGTATACTCTTTCTAGCTTTCTTAATCCTAGTTTATTTTTTATCAAAAAACCTGAAAACACATGGATATTCTAATTCATGGGATTTCGCTAAAACCATAATTTCAAACTATTCAAATAGTATTGGCGCCAATCCTGAAAAAATTTCAATTGAAATTAGACAAAAAGATTTTAAATTCCTTGAGAAAACAAGGGAAACAGCTCTTGAGAGGAATTTAATTATTAATAATATTGACGGTGAATTTGTGCCTGCTACTTTAGAGTATCAAGGCAAGAAAATGCAAATTAAATTACGCCTTAAAGGTCACATGACCGATCACTTACAAGACAATAAATGGTCATTTAGAATAAAAGTAGAAGACAAAAACTCTTTTATGGGCATGAAAAGATTTTCAATCCAACATCCAGGAACAAGAGGATATGTTTATGAGTGGATTTACCACGAATTAATGAAAAGGGAAAATATTATTACATTAAGGTATAAGTTTATTAACATATCAATAAACGGGCGTGATTGGGGTATATATGCTGTTGAAGAAAGTTTTGACAAAGAGCTGTTAGAAAACAATAATCGTAAAAAAGGACCCATTATTCGCTTTGATCCAGATTTATACTGGGTTGACAGATACAACGAAGTTTTACATAAAAAACCAACTGCAGAATTTGCTTCTTATTATTCTGCCAATTTAGAGGTGTTTGAGGAGAATGAAGTAATTAATGATTCATTACAAAAAAATTATTATTTAAAAGCTCTTGCTTTGGTAGATGGGTTAAGAAATAAAAAACTTTCAGTAGACCAGGTTTTTGATGTAGAACGATTAGCAAAATTTCATGCAATAACTGATTTGGTGGGTGGTGAACACAGTCTTGATTGGAGCGACACAAAGTATTATTATAATCCTGTTACAGGGAAATTAGAACCTATCTCTTATGAAAGCTTTACCGACTTTCCTCTTCGTGAGATTGCAGGTACCTACAAATATGTCGAATTAGACAGCAGCAAAGAAAATTATGATGACTGGCATACTGCCCTATTTAGTAATCCTGTTTTCTTCAAAGAATATGTAAAAAATCTTGAAAGAGTTTCGGACAAAAAATATCTGGATGTTTTTTTTAAAAGTATTAATAAAGAACTTAATTCCAATCTGTCAATTTTATATAAAGAATTCCCATATAAAAAATTTGATAAAGAAAGCTATTATGAAAATCAAGAAATAATACACAAAATCTTATCTCCTCCTCAAACTTTTTATTCTTATTTCAAACATTGTTTAAATAATCAAATTAGTTTACAGATAGGAGGAATCGAATCCTTACCTGTAGAAATAAAGTCAATTTCTATTGGCAATAAGAATAGTTTACCGTTGGTTCCAATTATACTTCCTTCTAAACAAAGGAATGCCGCTGTCACTTTCAAAGATTATTTATTTCCCATACCGACAAATATGGTATGGAACGATACTCTGATGCATACTCTTAAAATCAACTATTCAATTTTAGGTTCTTCAGTTACCCAACAAACAAATGTGTTCCCTTTTCCTCATACTGATACTGAATTTATTGCGGATGACTTGCATAATAGAAAAGGCAATGAAAGTGATTTTCCTTTTATTAAGGTTGATGAAGCAACGAAATCAATAATTTTGAAGGAGGGGAAGATTACACTTAATAAGGACTTAATTATTGATAAAGGTTATACTGTTTACGGTAATCCTAACTTAATAATTGATTTAATAAACCATTCTAAAATTATTTCTTACTCTCCTTTTATATTTAAAGGCAGAGATGATGAACCTATAACAATAGAATCATCGGATTCTACCGGACAAGGCTTTGAATTTATTAATGCACCAAAATCAATATTTGAAAATGTTATTTTCAAAACACTTCCAAAAGTAAATGATAATCAATGGGCAAGAAGTGGATATATTACTTTTTATGAATCTAATGTCACCTTTAAGGATTGTAATTTTTTCAATTCTAAATCAGAATGTGCCTTAACTTTAATACGTTCGAATTTTACATTGAAAGAATGTTCTTTTGGAAAAATGAATAATAGTGCACTTAATGTTGATTATTCTGAAGGAGAAATAAATAATTGCGCTTTCGAAAACTGCAATTATAATGCGATTGTTATAATTAAGTCGGTAGTTAAATTTAAGTCTATTTTTGTAAAAGGGGTTAATAACAACGCTCTTTCTATTGAAGAAGGTTCACAAATATTGGGAGAAGATATTAGAATAAAAGATTCAAAAATCGCATTGTCTGCCGAGGGGTTAACTAATATTGATTTGAAAACACTTTCAATAACTAATTCTCAATTTGGAATAATTGCATACAAAAATAAAGCTGGGTATGGATTTCCAACTATTAATATAACGAAATTGGATTTATCTAATGTGAAGCAAAATTATTTAAAAGAGGCGAAAGCAATTATTAGTATTAATAATAAAGCAATCATTGAAGAAGCTTATAACATTGAAAATATACTAAATGACTTTAATAAGAAAAATAAATAAATTTACTGTTCTTCTTTGTGGAATTATTTTACTATTGAATAATGCATTTGCTCAGGTATCTTCTCCTTTTAATCACCTTTCAATTAGGGATACAACAACGAATTATTCATTTATTGTGAGTGGTCATTTTCATGGTGCTTCTACAAACAATTCAACTTTTCCTGCTTCCAGCATTTTAGCGAACATTGACTCAATAAACTCTCTTAATTCATTGTTTTTAATGTGCCTTGGCGACTTGTTTCTGGATGTAAATGATAATTATATAAATCATTATAAATATAGTTTATTTGATAAATTGAAGATGCCTTTCTTCAATTCAGTTGGCAACCACGATTTAGCGGGCAATTATTATGAAAATAATTATGGTAAAACTTTCTTTTCATTCATTAACGAATCCGAATTATTCATCGTTCTTAATACTGAGTTGAATGATGGAAGCATAAAGGATGAACAATTAAAATTTCTTTCCTATACACTTGATTCTGCTGTAAACAAAAACATAAAAAATATTTTTATCTTTTCTCACAGACCAATTTGGTCAGAAAGAATTGATAAATACAGCAAGTTATTTACAGACAATACTCGTACAGCTATTGGGAAAAATAATTTTAACGAAGACTTAAAACCATTACTTCAGAAGGTTTCAAAAAATAAAAATGTTTATTGGATATCAGGTTCAATGGGAGGCTCTGCTCCTGCTTCATTTTTCTATGATAAAAACGAAGATATGAATGTGACTTTTATGTGTACTGCCATTCGTGATTTACCAAGAGATGCATTGCTTCAAGTAAAAGTTAACAATGGGTTAGTTTCAATGAAAGGAATCTCCCTTACAGGGCAAACATTAAAACCAATTGAAAATTACAATCTGGATTACTGGAAAAAAACAATGCCTGAAGAACAAAAATTTAATTTCAGGTTATTGCCTTATTTAACCAAACAAATGTTATTGCATCATTTCTTCTGGATAGGGTTTTTCTCTTGCAGTTTGTTAATTATCTTCATTAGATTAATTCGAAAGAGATGGAAAAAAGGAAAATAGTTTTTCTTTATACCGAACTTGCTACCTATTTTCTGGCGTGTATTGAAAAGCTATTACAGCATCCGGAAGTCGAAGTTCATATTGTCCGTTGGGCTGTAAATAAAGAAGCCCCATTTCATTTCACATTTTCTGAAAACATTAAATTATATAATCGAATTGATTATTCTTCGAAACAATTACAAAAGTTAGTAGCCTCTATCGACCCGTCCGAAATATATGTGAGTGGATGGATGGATAAAGACTATTTAAAAGTATGTAAGGCATTTAAAAATAAAATACCAGTTATTGTAGGGTTTGATAACCAATGGAAAGCTACCTTAAAACAAAGAATTGCTGTACTTATTAGCCCATTTAAAATACTAAATCATTTTTCGCATTGTTGGGTTCCCGGAGAGTTGCAGAAAGAATATGCAATTAGATTAGGATTTAAAAATGAAAATATTTTAACAGGATTCTATTGCTGCGATTTTGATTTGTTCCACAATCAATTTCTTGCTAATAAAGAACAAAAGAAAATGCAATTTCCACATCGGTTTATTTATGTGGGAAGATATGTGGAACATAAGGGAATAAAGGATTTGTGGCGTACTTTTATCGAACTTCTAAATGAAGAATCCAATGATTGGGAATTATGGTGTCTCGGTACCGGAGATGTTCCGCCGGTAAATCATCCGAAGATAAAACACTTCGGTTTTGTTCAGCCTGAAGATTTGCATAAATATATTTCCGATACTGGTGTTTTTGTGTTGCCAAGTCATTTTGAACCTTGGGGCGTGGTAGTGCATGAATTTGCTGCTGCAGGGTTTCCAATCATTTGTACTGATGAAGTAGGTGCGCGAACTGCGTTTGTTGAAAACAATAATAATGGTTATATTTACAATTCAGGAGATATAAATCAGTTGAAAAATGTTTTGAAAAAGATGGTGAACCATACCGACAAAGAGTTATTTGTTATGGGTGAAAACAGCGTTGCGAAAGCGAAGCAGAACACACCTGAAATATGGGCAAATAAACTTTTTACATTAATTAATAAACATAATCAATAATAAATAATCAATATACAGTGTGCGGAATTAACGGAATTCTTGGTATTAAAGATGTAAATGTCGCCAGACAAAAAGTGGATGCAATGAACAATTCATTGCGTCATCGCGGACCTGATGATGAAGGAACTTTTGTGATTGATAATATTGCATTAGGTCACAGACGGCTCTCTATCATTGACCTTTCGGCTGCAGGTCATCAGCCGATGAAATCGTATGACGGACGTTATCAAGTTGTTTACAATGGAGAATTATATAATTATAAAGAACTAAAATTTGAGCTCACACGTGTTATTTCCGGCTCAAAAGACAAGGCATATTTATTTCAAACCAACACGGATACAGAAGTTATCATCGCTGCATATTCGCGCTGGGGAACCGATTGCGTAAGTCATTTCAATGGCATGTTTGCTTTTGCCATTTGGGATAAGGAAACCAAAGAATTGTTTATTGCCCGCGACAGGCTTGGCATCAAGCCATTGTATTATTCCTATTCAAATAATGTGCTCGTGTTTTCATCCGAAATACGTTCGTTATTATCAAGCCAGTTGATTCCGAAAAAGCTCGATGAAAACAGTTTGAGTGATTACCTGCGGTATCAAACAGTACATGCGCCCAACACAATAGTTAAAGGTGTGAAAATGCTGATGCCAGGGCATTATATAAAAGCCAACGCCGACAAAGTTACCATACATAATTACTGGAGCCTTACTGGAAATATCAGCAATGCATCAGCAGGGAAATCATATGACGAAGTTTGCAAGGAAGTAAATAATCTGCTTACCAAATCAGTGGAACGCCGCTTGATTGCTGATGTTCCTTTCGGTGCATTTCTTTCCGGCGGAATTGATTCCAGTGCTATTGTAGGATTGATGAGTAAAGTTTCTTCCGAAAAAATAAAGACATTTTCAGTAGTATTTGATGAGTCTGAATTTTCGGAAGCCAAGTATGCACAGCTTATTGCAAAGAAATTTAATACCGACCATCACGAAATAAAATTAAGTCCTGCTGATTTTCTTGAGCAGTTGCCCAATGCGTTAAAGGCGATGGATCACCCTAGTGGCGACGGCCCCAATACGTATGTGGTTTCAAAAGTTACCAAAGAAGCCGGTATCACTATGGCATTATCAGGGTTGGGAGGCGACGAATTATTTGCAGGATACGATGTTTTTAAACGCACGCTCGAACTCAACAATAAAAAGTGGCTTAATTTACTTCCTTTATTCATGCGTGGTGCAGGCGGAAGCATCCTTAAAACTGCAAAGCCCGGTATCGCTTCCGATAAAGTGGCCGAATTTATAAAGCAAGCCAAGCTCAACTTCAATACCTATTATCCCTTGTCGCGGCAGGTGTTGATGGATGAACAGATACTTAAATTAGTTAACACACCACAGTTGGCAGCCAACAGAGTAGCCGAAATCATTAATGAATTACAAATTTCAGATAGCAAATTTCAGATTTCTCAAGTTACCATTGCCGAAATCTCCACTTATATGCAGAACGTATTGTTGCGAGATTCCGACCAGTTCAGTATGGCACATGCCCTCGAAGTCCGTGTTCCGTTTATCGATTACATCCTTGTGGAATATGTGCTTGGCATACCCGATAAATATAAAAGCGTTGCCTCACCCAAAAAGTTACTCGTGGATGCACTGGGCGATATGCTGCCTCCCGAAATAGTGAACCGACCGAAAATGGGTTTCACGTTCCCCTGGAAACTATGGGTAAAAAACGAATTGAAATCCTTCTGCGAACAGAAAATGATTTCCTTATCCCGCCGTAAATTCTTCAACGAAAAAGGAGTAATGAATTTATGGAACGATTTCCTAGCCGACAATCCCCGCATCTCCTGGTCAAGAATATGGTATTTAGTAGTACTCGAAAACTGGCTGCAGGAAAACGGTATCGAAGAATGATGTTTTTGATGAATTAAGAAGTTGATTAGTTTATTGTTTCACTATCTTTTTATTAAGCGATTGCTCCCCTCCTGTTATTCTTACAAAATAAACTCCATTGGCTTGGTTGATTAAGTCTATTGTTGTTTGGGTTGCTGAGCTTGTCGAAGCATTGATTTTTGACTGATAAACAATTTCACCAAGCAGGTTAGTTACTTCAATAGTAAGTTTCGAAACATCTTTTGCTTCTGATAACTTAACAATGTATTTTCCGTTGCTTGGATTGAGCGGATTTGAAATGATTTTAAAATCACATTTTATCTTAGAAATCAGTGTCATCAGCGTTCCATTATTCCTGATTTGTCACCCTGAGCTTGTCGAAGGGCTAATTCCTAATCACATCACACTTCCGGCAAAGGCAATCTATTCGTTGCGAAACAACATTGTATATTAGCTTATACTCCCTGTTTATTGAAGTATGAGTTAATGATAACATACTGATAATGAAGCAAAGTAAGGTGGAAGATGGTAATGCGATACAATTCGTATGGCATGGCAAACAATTCGCATGGAGGAGCAAACAATTCGTATGGAGGGGCAAACAATGCGTATGGAGGAGCAAACAATTCGCATGGAGGAGCAAACAATTCGCATGGAGGAGCAAACAATTCGTATGGAGGGGCAAACAATTCGTATGGAGGAGCAAACCATTCGTATGGAGGGGCAAACAATTCGTATGGAGGGGCAAACCATTCGCATGGAGGAGCAAACAATTCGCATGGAGGGGCAAACAATTCGCATGGAGGGGCAAACAATTCGCATGGAGGAGCAAACCATTCGTATGGCGGAGCAAACAATTCGCATGGAGGGGCAAACCATTCGCATGGCGGGGCAATGGTTGTATAATGGCGCCCAAAACAGTATTTAGCAGTAATAAAACAATTGCACCAAGCAGGTACTTCTTTGGTGACTTTGCTGCCGTTTTTACTTTAAAACCACAGGCATCAATTATAGCACTTCTTTTTCCTCCCGTGCAGGTTTTGCTTTTTTGTTTTTATTTGATTCAGCTTTTTTCATTGCAATTTGTGTTTCTTTTTTTTGCATTTTTTATTTGTTTTTAATTTATTTATGGCGCAATGTTAGGTGCTTTATCATCTGCTATTACCAACAGGAAATATTAAGGGCGATATTATTCGTTTTCGTACATTTTTGAATCCCATTATTGATTTACAAGTGGATATCTGTATTGAATGGAACGCTGATGACGCTGATTGGGCAGATTTAAAATGATAAAAAATCATATTTTATCACAATAATCCGCGTCATCAGCGTCATCAGCGTTCCATTTTTTGTTCCGCATGAATTCATACAAAGTCCCGCTTATCATGATGCACTCCCGAAACCATTGAAAATACACGATTTTTAAAATCATGAAAAACGTTTTTTGAATTTACCTACACTACTATCTTTCGTACCTCGACTACATTAAATAATATCTACACTACAAAATAAAATACCTACACTGTTTTGAAAAGTATCTACACTGCAAAATAAAATACCTACACTACTACGAGCAGTATCTACACTGCAAAATAAAATATCTACACTGCTTCGAGCAGTATCTACACTGCAAAATAAAATATCTACACTGCTTCGAAAAGTATCTACACTGCAAAATAATTTATCTCGACTACTCTGAGCCGGACTTTGACAAGTTTGTTCCGGTACAGTCGAAGTACGAACAATACTCAGTCATTTATTTTCACTTTTCACCTCTTTATGTTCAGTTTTCATTTACTTCCTGCTACTTATAACTCTCCTTATATTATAAGTTGCTTATATTATCTATAATAGTAATTACAAAGGAGTGATGAACAGGCAGGATAATAATATAGTTGATAACAATGGATAGTTGGTAAGATGGGGAGGAAGCGCTGATGAATCGATACCGAAGAAAGTACGGTACAAGTTGAGTTGAAATGCTGATGAAAAAATGATACTCATCACTTTAAAAAATGTTGACAATGAAATATGTTATATTTACAATCGATATCTAAATTCAATGCCATGAAAAATATATTTACTTTCATCAAACAAATGAAAAAAATAATACTTCTTATAATCCTCGTCCTTGCGGGCGAAGCGAAGCAATCTTTTGCGCAAAAACAAGGGAAAGCAATTATTGATTCTTTGATTGCCGTTTTACCAAAAGAAAAAGAAGATACTAATAAAGTTAATGCTTATATCAAATTGTTTGGAGAATATATAAAGTTTGGTGATAAAGATAAAGCATTAGTATTTGCACAAAAAGGGCTATCTATCTCTTCAAATATAAAATTCTTAAAAGGAGAAGCAAAATGCTTAAGAAGTATAGGAACTGTTTATTTATACAAATCTGATTATGGAAAAGCCTTAAACTATATATCTAAGGCCTTGAAAATAAACGAAGCAATAAACGACAAATATGGAATAATTGATAGTTATCAAGGTCTTGGAAATATCTATTCTTATCAATCAGATTATCCAAAGGCATTGGATTACTATTTCAAAAGCCTAAAAATTGAAGATTCAATTTCAAATGAATTACCCCGAGGCAGAGCCTCGAGGTATCAGTTAAAGGATTTTTTTAATTCCGAGGCAGAGCCTCGGGGTATTAACCGACAACCTAATAAACAATCTACTGCCTATTTGTATTCTACTATTGCTGGTATATACCGCGAACAACATGATTACCCTAAGGCATTGGAATATTCATTTAAATGTTTGAAAATTATGGAAACACTTAATGATAAAAAAGGAATAGGAGTTAGTTATTGTGATCTTGGGCTCATATATAGATACAAGGGAGATTACCCAAAAGCATTGGACTGCTTTTTAAAATATTTAAAATTTAATGAAGAGTTAAACAACAAGCAGGCAATGGGAACTGCGTATACAAACATTGGATGTATTTATAGTGATCAATTAGATAATTTACATTCATTATTTTATTTTTATAAAAGTTTCAATACAGCAAAACTACTTGATAATAAAACAGGTATAATTCTATCATCCGGCAATATAAGTGAAAATTATCTTGATATATATCAAAATGACAGTTTAAGCAAAGGACAAACTCTAATTACCAAGGAACACATTAGTCATACAGAATTAAGGGATTCAGCTCTGGTTTACTTAAATATAGGCTTGGATGTCGCTGAAAAATTGCAAGAAAAATACTGGAAAAGTTTTGTTATGTCGCAATTTGGAAACTTTTACTACAAGCAAAAAAAATACAATGAAGCTGTCGCTTATTATCTAAAATCTTATTCCATTGTTGACAGTACACATATTATGAGAGAAAAAATGTGGCGTTCAAGAGATATTTTATCTTGTTATAAGAATATGAAAAATTGGGAGGTAGCATACAAGTGGTTCGAAACATATATACAATGTAAGGATTCTATTTTTAATGAAACTAAAAATAAAGAGATTACGGCAAAAGAAATGAATTATGAATTTGAAAAAAAACAAGATGCAGCGAAGGCAGAACAGGATAAAAAAGATGCCATGTCAATGGCCAAACTGAATCAAGAGAAAACAAAAAGTTATGCATTGTATGGAGGGTTAGCTTTATTATTAACATTTGGAGGATTTATGTTTAATAGGTTTAAAGTAACTCAAAAACAAAAAAATACTATTGAACAAAAAGAAAAGGAGACACAAAATCAAAAGACTATTGTGGAAGAAAAAAATAAAGAAATAACGCAATCTATTGAATACGCTTTGCGTATTCAAACTGCAATCCTCCCTCCTACTCGTATAGTAAAACAATACCTTGAAAATTCATTTATCCTCTACAAACCAAAAGATATAGTAGCAGGAGATTTTTATTGGATGGAAACAGTTGGAATCACAGATTCCAAATTTCAAATTTCAAATTCCACTCAGCAATCTGAAATTTCAAATTTGCAATCTGAAATTATTCTCTTCGCTGCCTGCGATTGCACTGGTCATGGAGTGCCGGGAGCAATGGTTTCGGTAGTTTGTCATAATGCACTTAACAGAGCGGTGCGAGAATTTGGGTTAACTCAACCAGCCGCCATACTTGACAAAACCGCAGAGATTGTAATTGAAAACTTTAGTAAAAGCGAAGAAGATATAAAGGATGGAATGGATATATCTTTAGTAAGTTTAAAGTTTGAAAGTTCAAAGTCCAAAGTTGCAAAGCTTGAATGGGCCGGAGCAAATAATCCGTTATGGATAGTGCGGTCTCGTCATTCTGAACTTGTTTAAGAATCTCCTGATTTTGAGATGCTGAAACAAGTTCAGAATGACGACTACGAACTCATAGAAACAAAAGCTGACAAACAACCGATAGGAATGAATGATGATAGCAAACCATTTACCAATCATACATTCACTTTAAACGCTGGAGATACCATTTATCTTTTCACTGATGGTTTTGCCGATCAGTTTGGAGGCGAAACAGGTGAAAAGAAATTAACCAGAAAGAAATTTAAAGAAGTTTTGTTATCTATTCAGAATAAATCAATGGAAGACCAGTGTATTGCATTGGATAATTTTATTGTTGATTACAGAAAACAAGTAGAACAGATAGATGATATACTGGTGATGGGTGTGAGAGTGTAAAAGGAAAGAAAACTAAGCCAATAATAATTCTTCCTTCTATTTCAAAAACTTGTTACTTTTGACAGCATGAATAGAAGGAACTTTTTAAGAACCACCGGCACTGTAAGTGCGGCAGCATTGCTTCATCAAAGAAGTATCGCAGCCAATACCAACGCTGCTGAATATAATCAGGATATTGATCCTGCAATAATCAAAAGCATTCGGCAACGAATATCTCCCATTACAGAAATAGAATATAATAATCGCCGAATCTATGCACAGCGTTTAATGGCTGAAAACAGCATTGATGCTATATTGATGGAAGGCGGCACATCGCTCAATTATTTTACCGGTGCTTCGTGGGGAAGAAGCGAACGCCTCTTTGCATTAATATTGCCACAAAAAGGAGAACCTCTTTTTATTGCTCCCAAGTTTGAAGAAGGACGGGCAAAAGAACAAACAGGCAATGCCAGACTTTATACTTGGGAAGAAAATGAAAGTCCGTATGCATTGATAAAACAAGTGTTGAAGGATAATAATTTACTCACTGTTAATTTGGGAATTGAAGAAACAGTAAGATATTTTGTTACCGAAAATCTTCAGAAATCAATTCCTTCACTTCGTTTAATACCGGCTATGATAGTAACTGCGAGTTGCCGAAGTGTAAAATCGGAACACGAAATGGAACTGATGCAGATAGCCAACGATATTACTGCTGAAGTTTACAAAGCTGCTGTAAAACAATTGAAAGAAGGGATGGACGAAAGAGAATTCGGCGGTATTATATCTAAATTGTTCTTAGAATTTGGAGTAAATGGCGGCGCATTGGTATTATTTGGCGAGGCATCTGCTTATCCGCATGGACTGGTAAAAGAAACAAAATTGAAACAGGGAGATATCGTATTAATTGATGGTGGCTGCACTGTGGAAGGTTACGAATCGGATGTTACCCGCACAACAGTATTCGGCAAGCCAACAGATAAGATGAATAAAGTTTGGGAAATAGTTAGCTTGGCGCAGCATAAAGCATTGCAGACTGCCAAGCCCGGAATACAGGCGGAAATGGTGGATGCAGCAGCAAGAGGAATAATTGAAGAGAATGGTTATGGTCCGGGATATAAATATTTCACACACCGGCTTGGCCATGGAATAGGAATGGACGGACACGAATGGTTTTATCTTGTCGGAGGAAATAAGCGGCAGCTATACAGAGGAAATGTATTCAGCAATGAGCCCTGAATATATATCGCAGGTGAGTTTGGAATCCGCATAGAAGACGAAATGATGATTACAAAATCGGGAGCAACACTTTTATTGCCTCCACAAAAAAGTCTTGAAATATTGTTTTAACTTACGGTAAAGCTATACCTATATTATGAGATTGCTTACTCTTTTGGAATAAGTAAATAATAAGCATTAATAATCACAATAACCACATTAGTTACGATAATAGGAATTGAGAAATTAAGCATTATTCCATACCAGATAAAAAAACTGCAGCCAATTGTATTTATTATTCTTAATTTCTTAATATCTTTCATTAAAAAAGAAATGAGCACACCCAAAGACGCGATATATCCAATGTTCTCAACAAATGTAAATCCCATATACTAAATCCTAATTTCTAAATTACAAAGGTCATCCTGAGCTTGTCGAAGGACAATTCCTTATTTATTTCCTGTATTTCTCCGTTAACTCAAATACATGAGTTAAAATCCGTTGTTCCACTTCATCAAAAACTTTTGCACGACGCTCAAACACACGTGCAGCAACTTCAAATGCATCTTTTAATTTATAGGTAGTAAATCCTGCAGCACCGCCCCAGGAAAAGGAAGGAACAAAATTACGCGGGAACCCTGAACCGAATATATTGGCATTGACACCAACAACAGTTCCTGTATTAAACATAGTATTAATACCGCATTTACTATGGTCACCCATTATTAAACCGCAAAAAGTCAAACCTGTATTCACAAACCGTTCTTTTTCATAGTTCCACAATTTCACTTCGGCATAATTATTTTTTAAATTAGAATTGTTACTGTCAGCGCCAATGTTGCACCATTCACCTAATACAGAATTTCCTAAAAATCCATCGTGCCCTTTATTTGAATAACCAAATATCACCGAATTATTAACCTCTCCTCCAACTCTGCTGTGTGGGCCAACTGTTGTAGGTCCATAAATTTTAGCACCTAGCTTTAATGCAGAATGCTCGCACAATGCAAAAGGACCACGAACTATGGAACCTTCCATTATCTCTGCATCTTTGCCAATATAAATAGGACCTGTACTTGCATTCAATATTGCACATTCCACTTTAGCACCTTCTTCCACAAAAATATTTTCCACTCCAATAATCTGGTTGGTAGCACTCAATGCAAGCGACTTCCTTCCTGCTGTTAATAAAGTAAAATCCGAACTAAGTTCTTCTCCATTCTTCGAAAATATATCCCATGGATTATTCACTTTCACTGCTTGAGCATGAGATTCAAATTTTGTGAAATCAGATAATATATCTTCTCCAAAACTCTTATTATTGCCCGTATTTGCTGACACTACAACATTTAAAGACAACAATGCCTGATTCGGTTTTAAAGTTTTAATCTCTTCAACAAGTTTGGCATTAGGACAAAATGAACCGTTAATCCAAACATTATCTGTGTCAATTGCAAACTCAGTTGGATATTTTTCGCTCAGATAATCTTCCGTTTTAGTTGAGGTATTTGCATTCAGCATCTTCTCCCACTTTTCCCGAATGGTTAAAATTCCAATTCGAATCTCTGCCACAGGACGGGTAAAGGTAAGCGGCAACAAATTCTTGCGTGTACTATCGTCAAATAAAATATAATTCATAGTAAGTTGTTTTATCTAATTCAAACTTGGTTCTACTTTATTCATCATTGTAATATAAATATCAATCTGGCGCAAAAAGTATTTAACTGTTTTAGTATTGTCGGCATCTATCATCATATCATACATATCAATGTCCTTCTCATTGTATTTACCAACTTTAAAAATTGCCTTTGACAAAGCAGAAATATACTTCAATGGAAAATGATCGTGAACATTCAAATCAATTAATAAATCAAATTCTTCATCAATAAAATTTTTAATAACTGTCGAAGAAGGCTTTCCCATCCAGTTAATATCTTTAGTTGCGAAGAAATCATATTCCAGTTTTGAATACGTCATTGGAGGAAGGTTTTTAGTATTGAAAAAGCCAATAACTTTAACCCTTTTGCGATGTTCGCGCAAAAACAAAACGTATCTTTTTACAATTTCGTAGTCCTCGGCACTGGTAGCATCAAACAGAATTCCGATTGTTTTAATTGAATCAAAATTAAATTTGTTCGCCTTTCTGGTTCTTTTATCCGACAGCAACTCCTGTTTTAGAGCACGATTAGCAATAAATTGTTTTATACTTTTAATTATGCTCATTTAATCATATTTATAAAATCCTCCTCCGAAATAATTGGTACTCCAAGTTTCTCCGCTTTCTTATGTTTCTCCGGTCCCATGTTTTCTCCTGCAAGCACATAAGAGGTTTTACCTGAAATAGAGCCTACATTTTTACCGCCGTTTTGTTCAATCGTTTTCTTTAATTCATCTCTTGAAAACTTGCTGAATACACCGGAAACAACAAACGATAAGTCTTTCAATTTATCACTTGTGTTCACCATTTGTTCTTCCGAAAGTTCAAATTGCAAACCATGATGTTTTAGTTTATTAATTATTTCAATGCATTTTTCGTCTGCAAAATAGTCAATTATTGTTTGTGCCGTCTTTTCACCTATATCACCTACCTCCAGCAATTGTTCCAAAGTAGCATTTTTCAGTGCATCAATATTCTTAAAATAAAATGCAAGTTTCTTCGCTGTTGTTTCTCCAATATGTCTTATACCTATTGCAAACAATACCCTTTCAAATGGAACCTTTTTTGATGCTTCAATTCCGTCCAGTAAATTATTAGCACTCTTTTCAGCCATTCTCTCCAGCTTCAAAAGATCTTCCTTTTTTAATTCATAAATATCTGCAATGGTTTTTATCAAACTTGCGTCATACAATTGCTCAATCGTTTCTTCTCCCAGACTATCAATATCCATTGCCTTCCTCATCACAAAATGTTCCATCTTGCCTTTCACCTGTGGAGGGCACCCAAGTTCATTCGGGCAATAATGATTCGCTTCTCCTTCCTTGCGCACTAATTCTGTTCCGCATTCCGGGCAATGTGTTATATATTTTGTAGGATGCGAAACCTCTCTAAACAAATCATCATTATGATGAATGTGACGTTTGCTTTTATCTACTCCTATAATCTTAGGAATAATTTCGCCACCTTTTTCAACGAATACAGTATCTCCTTCACGAATATCCAGTTTCTCAATGATGTCAGCATTATGTAAAGTAGCACGTTTTACTGTTGTTCCGGCAAGTTGTACAGGTTTTAAATTAGCAACCGGAGTAATGGAACCTGTTCTGCCCACCTGATAAGAAATACTTTCAAGGATAGTTGAAACCTGTGCTGCTTTAAACTTGTATGCAATTGCCCATCTTGGAGACTTGGCTGTAAATCCTAAATACTTTTGCTGTTCGAATGAATTCACTTTAAGCACCACTCCATCCGTTTCCACATTTAAACTATGTCTTTTTGTATCCCACTTCTCCAGATATTTAAGTACACCATCCAATGATGAAACTTTTTCCATATCACCCGACACTTTAAAACCCCATCTTTTTGCAGCTTCCAGGCTTTCGTAATGTGATTCAAATGGAAAATTTTCACCAAGCAGTGCATATAAATAACAATCCAATTTACGTTCTGCCACCGCTTTTGAATCCTGTTGTTTCAATGTCCCTGAAGTAGCATTTCGAGGATTTTTTAATTGCTTTTCAAATATCTCTTCCTCATCATATCCTTCCTCAATAAGCTGTTTACGCATCTCATCATTAATTCTAAGGAACTCTTTCTTTGGCATAAATATCTCGCCACGTATTTCAAATTCCTTTGGATAATCATCACCTCGCAACTTCAAAGGAATACTATTTATTGTTTTCACATTGGCAGTTACATCATCTCCTTTATCACCATCACCACGGGTTACAGCCTGTTTCAGTTTTCCATCCACATAAGTCAACGAGATAGAAACGCCATCATATTTCAGTTCGCATACATATTCAAAATCAGTAACACCAGTTTTTCTTATACGTTCATCAAAATCCTTCAAGTCCTCTTCATTATATGTATTCCCTAATGAAAGCATAGGATATTTATGCTTAACCGTTTTAAATTCTTTTGTAATTTGCCCGCCAACCCGTTGCGAAGGAGAATCAGATTTTAAATATTCCGGATGTTCTTTCTCAAGCTTAATAAGTTCTTCAAGCAGTTTATCAAATTCGAAATCACTTATAGTAGGATTAGAAAGCACATAATAATTATAATTATGCTCTTCTATTTCTTTAGAAAGTTTCTCTATTTTATATTTTATTTCTTCGCTCATCAATTGCTAATCATCAAATTTTAAAATTGAAATGTTTTCAATTTATTTTTGCTCCCCCGAACTATTATCTTTAAAATCCTCATTCAGGATAAAGTAAAAAGGAAAAGTCATTTGCACTCTCGCCAGCTTCTCATCATACTTTCCAGGATACCAACTAAGCAAACTTAATATTCGAAGAGCCTCCTGATCACAGCCACCACCCACAGATTTCACAATCCCAATATTTGTCATCAATCCACTTGGTTCCACCACAAATCGCAATACAACAGTACCCTGTATATTCGCTAATTTTGCCTGACGTGGATATTCCAGATTCTCCTTTATAAAATCCTGCAAAGCATAATTTCCTTTAGGATACATTGGAAATTGTTCGGGCGCAGTATATACTTTTGACGTACTGTCAATTTTCATTTTAGGTAAATACTTGAACTTTACAAAACCTCTTTCCTTACATATTTTAGAGTATTTATCAGGATTGAAATCAAAAGTAACTGCCCATTTCGAATCCACAAAGTTCCCACTTTTAATCCCGGGAATCCATTGATATAGTTTCAATAAACGCATCGCTTCCGCATCTATATCTTTCGACAGCGAATTATCAATTTTAATATCCGTAATCGTACTGTCTTTCTTCAGCAGAAAACTAATCATTTCCTTCCCACCAACCTTTTTATTCAATGAAGGTATGGGATAAATCATCTCCTGTTCAAACACCCTCTTAAACTCTTCCTTACCACCAATATTAGTCGGTTCAACATCCAACTTGTTTACCGATTGTGCAATACCATTAATTGCTCCTCCAATCAAAACAACTGCTAACAAAATATATTTTTTCATTGTCCTATTATTAAATCTCACCTCGCAAGATACGATTTTTATTATTTAAATCTTTTCTGAGTTCCACATTTTTAAATCCCTTTTCCAGTAGCATTTTTTTTGTTTCCTCGCCATACATTTGATTGATTTCAAAATACAACTTCCCGTTTACAACCAAGTGTTTCAAAGCGAAATCAGCAATCGCATTATAAAATAATAAAGGATTATTATCTTCCACAAACAGCGCCAAATGAGGTTCGTAATCCAAAACATTCCTTTGCATTTCCCCTTTTTCACTCTCACAAACATAAGGCGGATTACTCACAATAATATCGAAATTTGAATCTTCAGGCTTCAAATTTGATTTCAAAATATCATCTTTCACAAAACTAATTTCAACACCATTTGCAATTGCATTTTCTTTTGCCACCCTCAATGCTCCTTCCGAAACATCAACTGCCATAACACTTGCAGCCACAATATTTTTCCTCAACGCAATAGCAATACATCCACTCCCCGTCCCAATATCAAGTATCTTAATTCCTCGGTCTTGATACTTAATACTTGATAATTGATACTCCTTCAAAATCAAATCAACCAACTCCTCCGTCTCCGGTCTCGGAATCAAAACATTCTCATTCACTTTCAACTTCATCCCATAAAAATCAGCGTTCCCAAGTACATATTGAACAGGTTTCATACGTTTCAAATCCTTCACCGCAAAGCTAAATTTCAACAATTCCGACTCCGTGACTGTATCATTTTTCCTAATCACCAATTCAGCATGTTTAATATTCACAAACTCCTCAAAACAATATCCAATAATCGTTTCCAACTCGCCCGCCTCATATCTGTCCTTCAGTTCGTCCCGAAAATACCTTATGATATCAACTATTCTATTCGAAGCAATTTTCATTCAGCACAAAAGTAATAATAGTTGCACAACATTTATAACATAATCCCTGGCGCACACTTTTAAAATTTAAGAATATTTAAGTTAAATGTTATTTTAAAAAACCTTATACTTGTAAAATGATAAATCTATTTATACAATGTTTTCTTATTCTCCGTTGGATTGATGTAATAGATATATTATTAGTGGCAGTGCTCATTTACCAGCTTTATTATCTTGTAAAAGGCACGGTTGCAATCAATATCCTAATCGGTATTTTATTATTTTATCTTTTATGGTTAATCGTAAAAGCACTAAACATGCAGCTTTTCGGCAGCATCCTAAGCAAATTTATTGATGTTGGTTTCATCGCATTGCTTATAGTATTCCAACAGGAATTGAGGAGATTTTTATTATTCATCGGCACTTCCAATTTCTTCACCAAAGGAGCAATAAGCAAAACTTTGTTCGACTTTAAATGGCAGACCAATAGCGCCCAGCAGTTAGATGTCAATGCAATTGTTAAAGCCTGTAAAAACATGAGTGAAAATAAAACAGGAGCCATTATTATACTTACAAAAAACAATCCGTTAAAGTTCTATGCCAACACAGGAGACACAATAGATGCTAAGGTTTCAGTAAGAATGATTGAAAGTATATTCTATAAAAATTCACCTTTACACGATGGTGCAATTATTGTTTCTGACAATGTAATCACAGCTGCCCGTTGTGTATTGCCAGTTACCGAACGTTCCGATTTTCCGGCACATTTAGGCATGCGACATCGTGCCGCTGTAGGCATCACCGAAAATTCAGATGCTCTCGCTATTGTTGTTTCCGAACAAACAGGGGAAATATCTATTTCAAAAGAAGGAGAATTAAAACACACTTTATCTCCTGAAAGGCTAAAAGAAATACTCGAAAAGGAATTCCGCTAGACTATTTCTGTCCGTTTTTCTTTTTAAATTCCTTAATCAATTCATCATCAGATTTACCTAAATTCCTGATTGCCATTTTTGCATTATCAGCATAAATTGTAGTCGGATATTTAGCAATCACTTCTTCATAAATTACTTTTGCCTTGGCATCATCATTCAAATAATTATCAAGCAAAAAACCTTGTAAATAAAGACTTGCAGTATAGTTTTTATAATTCGGATATTTATCAGTAATGTTTTTATAATACATCAGGCTCTGCGGATATTGTTTTGTTGCTGTTGCAATTTCTCCCGCTTTAAATAAAAAATCAGGGCACAATGAATCATCAGGAAATGCTTTTACAAAATCGTTATAAGATTTAATTGCCAACCCGGAAGTAACATTATTTAGTTCCATGGATTTATGCATTTCCGCTTCCCATTTTTTTATTTGTGTTATACTTTGTCTTCTCACCGAATCTTTAGTAATAGCACCTTGCTGGTTAGATTGAGTTTCATGCCCGCAGGAAGCAATTAAAAAAGCAATTTCAACAATAAAAAATATCTTAATCTTATTCATCTTCCTGTTTTATTTACTTGGAAATTTCATTTTATAACCAATCTTAATCTTCCCCTTAGAAATATCTGTAAGCCTTCCCTGCAGCAGTCTTCTGCGCAACGGACTTATTTTATCGGTAAACAATTTCCCTTCTATATGGTCATATTCATGTTGAATCACTCTCGCAATAAGCCCTTCATAAGTCTCATCATAATATTTAAAGTGTTCATCGTAATATTGAATCCTTACTTTTGGCTTGCGCGAAACATCTTCACGTATTTTAGGAATACTCAAACAACCTTCATTATATAACCATTCCGTCCCTTCTTCCTCCACAATTTTCGCATTGATAAAAACCTTTTTAAACTGAGCCAATTGTTTCCTTTCTTCAGGCGTAAATTCATCGTCCTCATCCTCATCTTCTTCATCGCGTTCCGAAAAAGGTTTTGTTTCAATAACAAAAAGACGAATCAATTTTCCTATCTGAGGTGCTGCCAAACCAACGCCCAATGCATTATGCATCGTGTCAAACATATTGGAAATTATTTCATCCAAACCCTTGTAATCTTTTGTAATTACTTCTCCTACTTTGCGCAACACAGGGTCTCCGTATGCAATAATCGGTAATATCATTTCAATAATTTAGTATTAGTATTTAGTATTTCTCTGCATATAACTTTGCAAAATAATTGTTGCACTTATTTCATCCACCAACTCTTTATTTTGCCTGTCTTTCTTTTTCAAACCACTGTCAATCATCGTCTGAAACGCCATCTTCGAAGTAAACCGCTCATCCATCCGTTCCACTTTTATTTTCGGAAATGTCCGTCGTAAATGAACCACAAAAGGCTCAATAAAACGAGCGGACTCTGATGGTGTATTATTCATTTGTTTCGGTTCCCCCACCACAATACATTCCACTTCTTCCTTCTCCACATACTTTTTCAGAAACTCAATAACATCTTTCGAATGAACAGTAGTAAGTCCTGTAGCAATTATCTGCAATGAGTCTGTAACAGCAATTCCAACCCTTTTCGACCCATAATCAATTGCCATAATTCTTGCCATCGCGCAAAAGTAATAAAAAATACTGCTTTCAAGTACCCATCCTTGATGTAAATGCAAGAACAAATAATTTTGAATATCTTTGTCAACCAATAAATAAACTATGCAAAAAATAATAGAAGCGGCCTGGGATAATCGGGAATTATTAAAAGAAGAAAGCACCAAAAATACGATTCGCGAAGTAATAGAATTACTTGACAAAGGAAAATTACGTGTAGCTGAACCTGTCGGAAATGACTGGCAGGTGAACGAATGGATAAAAAAAGCGGTGATACTTTATTTCCCGATTCAGCAAATGCAAACTATTGAAGTCGGCATCTTTGAGTACTACGATAAAATGAAATTAAAAACCAATTACGAAGCACTTGGTGTTCGTGTGGTTCCTAATGCTGTTGCCCGTTACGGCGCATATCTAGCAAAAGGTGTAATAATGATGCCGAGTTACGTAAACATTGGAGCTTATGTTGATAGCGGAACCATGGTGGACACTTGGGCTACAGTTGGCTCCTGCGCCCAGATTGGCAAGGATGTGCATCTAAGTGGCGGAGTAGGCATCGGCGGCGTGCTCGAACCTGTACAGGCTGCACCTGTTATTATAGAAGACGGTTGTTTTATCGGTTCCCGCTGCATAGTGGTAGAAGGCGTGCGTGTGCAGAAAGAAGCCGTACTTGGTGCTAATGTCGTACTCACCAAATCAACTAAAATAATTGATGTTACCGGCTCTCAACCTGTCGAATACAAAGGAATTGTGCCTCCGCGTTCCGTTGTAATTCCTGGTGCTTACACCAAAAAGTTTCCTTCCGGCGAATATCAAGTTCCCTGTGCTTTGATTATAGGGCAACGCAAAGCGAGTACTGATTTGAAAACATCGCTTAATAATGCATTGAGAGAATACGATGTTGCAGTTTAAATATATAGTTAATTAGTTTAAATTTTAAATATTCATACGATGAAAAATACATTTGCCACCATAATAATAGCATTAGCTATAATAATAAGTACGAGTATTCTTGCAGGTGCCTGGAAAAAATCGCATCAAACTCATAACTCTATTAATGTTACAGGTATGGCTTCCCGCGATTTTGAATCCGATTTGATTGTATGGAGCGGCTCCTTTCAACGAAAGGAAATGACAACCAAAGAAGCATTTGAAAAACTAAAGAGCGACATGGCAACAATCAAACAATATCTTGTCGGCAAGGGAATAGCAGAAAAGGAAATTGTTTTCAGTGCCGTTATCATCAATAAAGAATTTGATCATATAAAGAATAACGACAAACTGGAAACCAATGTATTTACAGGATTTAATCTTACTCAACATGTAAATATAGAATCAAAAAGTGTGAATAAAGTAGAACAGGTTTCTCGCGAAGTAACTGAATTGATTGACAAAGGAGTGGAATTTTACTCGGATGCGCCGCGATATTATTATACCAAACTTGCTGATTTAAAAATAGAAATGCTTGCTTCAGCAACTAAAGATGGGCGCACAAGAGCTGAAAACATTGCAGAAAATGCCGGTGGAAAGATTGATCATTTATCGTCAGCTGATATGGGAATATTTCAGATTACAGGGCAAAATTCTTCCGAAGATTACAGTTGGGGAGGCACATTTAATACTTCTTCAAAAAATAAAACTGCTTCCATCACTGTGAAACTGGACTTCTCGCTTAATTAATAGCTGATGAAATTAATAAGTGAATTCTTAATTGGTTTGGTGGCAGTTGAACATCTTTACATTTTGTGGATGGAAATGTTTGCATGGGAAACCAAAGGGAAACAAGTATTCAAAGGAGCAATGCCATCTGAATTATTTAAACCGACAAAAACATTAGCTGCCAATCAAGGCTTATACAATGGCTTTCTGGCTGCCGGACTCATCTGGAGTTTTTTTATTGATGATAAAATTTGGCAAATTAATGTTGCGGCTTTCTTTTTGTCCTGTGTTGTCGTTGCCGGTGTTTATGGCGCTTTGACCGCTTCAAAAAAGATATTTGTTGTTCAGGCTTTACCTGCAATATTAGCATTGGCTGTTACTCTTCTTTCAAAGTATAATATATTTTAACCATTGAAGTTCCTCATTATTCAAACCGCATTTATTGGTGATGTAATCCTTGCAACTGCGTTGGTTGAGAAGCTGCATCGACATTACCCGGAAGCCACTATTGATTTTGCATTGCGAAAAGGAAATGAAGGGCTATTGAAAAACCATCCTTTTATTGGAACCGTTTTTGTCTGGGACAAGAAACAAAATAAAATTAAGAATCTTCTTTCGATAACAAAACAGATTCGTTCCAATAAATATGATTCTGTTTTTAATCTGCATCGCTTTGCAAGTTCAGGCTTTATTGCAGGATTTTCAGGAGGGAAAAAGATAATCGGGTTTGATAAAAATCC
>CAIQBY010000166.1 GCA_903870175.1 uncultured Bacteroidota bacterium | reverse complement strand
ATTAAAACAGAAAAATTATGGAAGAAATATTACAGAAAAGAAACTACATTTGTAAACCAATTTCAGGACTAAAAATGTATTGTAAACTTATATCAGGATTAATTATATAAACTGTAAACTTTTTTTAGGATGAGACACCTTGAAAAAGAAGAATTGATGGTTGAAAAGAAGATTTTGATTCTTCTATTGGCTCCGGAAGGGGTCGCGATTGTTCCGGAAGGGGTCGCGATGGTTCCGGAAGCGGTTACTTTGGTTCCGGAAGGGGTTACTTTGGTTCCGGAAGGGGTTACTTTGGTTCCAGAAGGGGTTACTTTGGTTCCAGAAGGGGTTACTTTGATTCCGGAAGCGGTTCGGATGGTTGCGGATGGTCTTCTATTTGTTCCTCTTTTTCTTCTTTCTTTGTCTTTTATACTAAAACATAACATTTTGAATAAGAGTTTGTAATACCATTTAAAGAAAATATTGCAAAATATTTTCGATAATCGAAAAGAAAAGGGGATGTTTTAATTATAAACAGTTATTAATATGAGTAATCTTGCATTAAATTAACAATAAAAAAAATATTATGAGCTATACAAAAACAAAAATGAGATATGCTTCTTTATTAACAAGAAGCAGGGATTTACATTTAGAATATTATGCTTTTGAGTATTGGGAAAATGATAAATGTGAATTAAAGCATTTGTTAGATTATGTTCCTTCAAGAGAAATTATTGTGAATTATACAAAAACTTGTCAAGGAAAAGAGGAACTTAGTATTAGCGACCTTGATAAGAGAATGAATAATTGGGATGTGAATAATAAAGAAACTGTTGCAGTTTTTTATGGGAGATACAAAGACGAATTTGATAAAATATTATCATTTGAAGAGTTCAAGAAATTTTATGGGGAAGATGAAAAAGACAGGGAATGTGATTATTGTCGAATAAAAGAAAGTGAAATAGAAACCTTAAGAAAAAAAGGTGAAATAAAAACTAAAAGGCTTTATACGAGAGGTCTAAAAATGGAAATAGATAGAAAGAACCCATTTGGCAATTATAGCGTTGAAAATATTGCTTTATGCTGTTATTGGTGTAATAATGCAAAGACAGATGAGTTTAATGCAGAAGAATTTAAGCTAATTGCAAAATTAATAAAAGTAGTTTGGGATAATAGATTAACAAAATGATAACGGACGCAGAAACCAATTATTTATTTCTTGCTAATTGTTTGCCAAAAAAGCAAAATGCTTTTTATAACAGATTTGAAAGGGTTTTGAATGATTGTAAAATTAATTTTGGGTTGCTGCCTAATACCAAAGATATATGGGCTGTGGATTATATGCCAATTCAATTGGATGTAAATAAATTTGTTCAATTTGATTATTCTCCGGATTATTTAAAAAGTAAGAAATGGAGTAAATCAATTACAAATGTTAGTAATGTTTGCAAGGAAATAAATATTAGGCCTGTGAAATCCTCTGTAATAATTGATTGTGGAAATGTGGCGAAGGGGAAGGATAACGTTATTATGTGTGATAAAGTTTTCAAAGAAAATAAACATATAAAAGAAAAGGAACTTATCAATAATTTAACAGAATTATTTGAAGTTGAAAAAATAATATTTATTCCATCAGATGAAGATGATATTTTTGGACATGCTGATGGAATGGTTCGTTTTGTTGATAATGACACTGTTTTAATAAATGATTATTCTAAAGAAAAGACTTCTTTGAAACGAACAATTCGTTTATCACTTCATAATGCAGGACTCGAATATATTGAAGTGCCTTATAATCCTTATGATAATAAAAAAGCATTGGATGCAAAGGGGATTTATCTAAATTATTTGCAAATGAAAGGGGTTATAGTTGTTCCTGCTTTTGAAATGAAAGAAGATGATGAAGTGGTGAAATTGTTTGAAAATGTTTTTAAAGGTCAAACTATTAAATCTATTGAAAGTAAAGAGATAGCGGCTGAGGGCGGTATTTTAAATTGTATCACATGGAATATTAAAAAATAGAATGGGTGAAATAATCAAGATATCTGAACTATATAATTTATCTTCTGATTATCAAAATATGCTAAAGGAAGCGGTTGAACAATTGGAAGAAATGGAGGAAAGATTGTCGTTAATGATAGTAAATATTGCGACTTCTGGTGTTTGGAAAGAGTGGTCAGACCTTATGCCTGATGGAGAGTATTTTTATTTTGGACGGGATGCTTTAAGAGATACAGGAGATGAAAATGTTAATTTTATTTTCGTACTTATGGATGAAGTTATTTTATCTAAAGAAAAAATCCAGCGGCAGATAAGATAGATTAATTATTCGACCCCGCTGGGGTCGTGAGATTGGGAGGGAATCTTTGACCCCCAGTTTCACTGGGGGTTATTAATATTTGACTCCTACGGAGTCGTAAAAACAAAAACTCTTTGCATAAAAAATGTGAAGAGTTTTTTGTTTGGTATTAAGAACAAAATAAATTTTCATTTGATGGGAAAAACATTTTTGGACATCTACCTTAATTAATGATGCGAAATACATTTGGTGATGGATTTAATAAAAATAAATAAAAGGGAAAGCTGGATTGGTTTGTATAGTTTCGGGCATTATAAATTAATAACCTTAAATAAATAGAAACTATGAATGAATTGAATGCTGAACAAACAAAGGAATTGAACAGGGGTAAGAAGTTGATTAGTTATTTGAACATTGACCCGTATCCGGCAATCTGGAGTATTTATAAGCCGTTTAATAAACAGGTGAATATTCTTAATGATTCGATAAAGAGTATTAATAATCTGGTGCCGCAGAAGGAGCAATCGGGAAAGAGTGTGACGGTGTCGCAGGAGGATTTGAAAAAATCGTTTTCGACTACTGTTGGCGGTTTTTTTTCGATTGCGAAACAGTATGCTATTGAGTTTGGCGATACTACGCTTGCGGGACAGGTGAAGATGTCGATCTCTGATATTGGTGAGTTGAAGGATTCGGAGATTAAGGGGTTTGGTGATAGTTTGAGGAGTAAAATATTTACTGATGTGCTGCTTGCGAATACTGATTTTATGGATTATGAAATTACGACTGCGATGGTGGACGCTGCTGTGAGTATGGCTGATGATTTTAATGATAATATTGGTGTGAGCAAGAGTATTATTGTGGTGGCGGATACTGCGAATGTGGATATTACTGTTTTTGTGGATACGATGAGAATGTGTGTTGATAAGATGCTTGGGTTGAAAACGAATTTTCTGCCATTAAATGAGAGTTTTGTGACGGGGCTTGAAAAGGCTGCTGTGAGAGATGATATTGGGGTGAGACATACAGGAATGGCTGCTACGATTACGCTGGATGGTGTTGGTAGTATTGGCGGCTCAATAACAATCGGGAAAAAGAAGAATGACAGTACTGTGAATGGGAACTGCAAACCGATGTATGTAACTCATGGTAATAAAAATGTGACGGTGGTACTGGCAGGGTTTCCTGATAAAACGTTTAAACATTATTTTATAAAAGGTGAGGTGGATAAAATGACTTTTGATTTTGTGACGCCGGTGGCGGTTTAATAGTTCAAAGTTTGAAAGTTTAAAGTTTAAAAGTTTGAAGAAGAAAGCTTCGTAGAAATACGAGGCTTTTTTTGTGCTTTGATGGAAAACTGGAGGAGGACGATACTGCTGCAACTGCGCCCGATTGTACCGGAAATCCTTTTTATTTTTTCTTCAAAAATAAAAAGATTGGAGGGGAAAGCGGGAACGAACTTGATGGATGGCAGGAACTTTGGTCGCCAAAAAAAATATTTCAAAATTGTTTATGGAATTTTAAAGGGGGATGCATCTCACTATAAAAACAATTTAATAATTCACTTAAAATCCATTACAATGAAAAATTTAAAAATGAAAAAAGTTTTGCCTGTAGCACTATTGAGTGTTGCTTTGGTGGCATTGGTTGCGTTTATCAGTCCTGTAAATTATTATGAGCTGGCGCAGGACAATGATTTTATCCGTGCATTGAAAAAGAAGGTGGCGACCTATAATGAGCAGTTGCCGGAAGACCGCATATATGTGCAGTTTGACAAGCCGATGTATGAGCCGGGAGATAATATCTGGTTTGGTGCTTATGTGCGGGATGGGCTGTCGATGAAGGCGAGTACGAAGAGTGAGATAGTGCATGTTGAGTTTTTGAATCCGAAGGGAACGGTGGAGAAATCGATAAATCTGATTGCTAAAAATGGTGTGGCTGCCGGAGATTTTGCGCTTGATAAAGAGGCGCTGGGAGGGATGTATAAAGTGCGTGCGTATACCAACTGGATGAAAAATGAAGGGGAGAATAATGCGTTTGAAAAGGATGTGCAGGTGCAGGATGTGGTGTTGCCGAACTTAAAAATGAAACTGGAATTTGAGCGTAAAGCATTTGGTGCAGGCGATGAAGTGGTGGCGAAACTGGAATTGAATACGAATGAAAATAAACCGCTTGGTGATTATAAAATAAGATTTGTGGCGAATCTGGATGGTGCTCAATTGCTTGCAAAATCGGACATTACGGACGAAGCAGGAATTAAGTATATAAAATTCAATTTGCCAAAAGAGTTGAAAACTAGTGATGGATTATTGAATGTGATTATTGATTATAATGGAAGTACGGAGAGTGTTTCGCGGTCGATACCTATATTATTAAATAAAATAAAATTTGAATTATTTCCTGAAGGAGGCGATTTAATTGGTGGTTTGGAAAGTAAAGTTGCTTTCAGAGCTATGAATGAATTTAATAAACCTGCGGATGTGGAAGGAATAGTAGAGAACGAAAAAGGTGCTCAGGTAGCTTCTTTCAGCAGCTTTCATAACGGTATGGGTGCATTTGATTTTACACCGAAAGCTACTGAAAAGTATGTGGTGAGGATTACTAAACCGGAAGGAATAAAAGAAACATTTAAGTTGCCGGAAACTTTCCAGAGAGGTTATGTTTTGAATGTTGAAAATAATAAAGCAGGCGAAATAGGCGTAAACATTAATACTACGGAGACAGAAGAACTGTCGCTGGTGGCTCAGGTGAGAGGAAAGATTTATTATTCGACTGCTGTGAATGTGAAAAAAGGAGCAAACAAAATTATATTTCCTACTTCTAATTTTCCTATCGGCGTTGCTCAAATCACTTTGTTTGATTCGAAAGGAATAGCGCGTGCCGAGCGACTTGCGTTTGTAAATAAAGACAAACAATTAAGTATTTCGGTGGCGACAGATAAGGAAAAATATCTGCCACGTGAGAAAATAAAAATGACGCTGACTGTAAAAGATGAACGCGGAATGCCAATGCCGGCAAACCTTTCGATGGCGGTAGTAAATGATCAGCTGCTTTCGTTTGCGGATGATAAATCAGGAAATATACTATCGCAACTTTTATTGCAGCAGGATTTAAAAGATAAAGTGGAAGAGCCTGCATTTTATTTTGACACTAAAGAACAGAAGGCAGATGTGGCACTTGATTATTTGTTGATGACATCGGGCTGGCGCCGGTTTACATGGGAAAAAATGATGGGTGATAATTTACCACAGGTAGCTTATCAAAATGAAAAAGCAATTGTTTCGGGAATTGTGATGGATGCTGTAACCGGGAAACCGCTTGCCAATGCTAAGATAAAAGTGAATGCAGGTGCAGATTATGAGACAGATGAAAATGGTAAATTTATTTTCAATAAACTGGATTTAAGTTCTCCTGTGAATTTGACAATGTCGAAAAATGCCTATACATCGCAGGTTCAGGCGATAAATGGATATGGTGATAATCAGGTTTATTATTTATATCCAACCAATTATTATAATTATGGTTATTACGGAGGAGGTGTGAATAAAGTAGCGCAAGGAAGACCTGAGATGGATGAGATGATGGTGAATGCGCCGGTGGCTGCTGCCAGAGGAGCAAATCAGGAAGATTTACCTGCAATGGAGGTAGAAAGAGCAGATGAAAAGAAGCTGGAGAAACGTCCGATGAAAATGGCATTGGCAAAACATGAAGGGAAAAAAGATAAAGCAGAAAGACAGCCGGATGTGTTAGCAGCTAATGTGAACTTTGCAGTTGCAGATGTTACAAAAGTGAAGGGTGAAACAAAGGAAGCGAATCTGAATTTGAAGGAAGTTGCGGCTAAAGCAAATGATAATCGTAATGAGCGTTTCAGGATGGAAGATACAGTTGCAGAAAAAGGAAAACAAAAGAATATAAATGGTCTTGCTGAACAACAAATGGCTGCATCTGTTTATTACAGGGCAAGACAGTTTGCCGCACCCGTTTATGATAAACAGGAAACAGTGGAAAACAGAACAGATTTCAGAAATACAATTTATTGGAATCCGAATGTGGAAGTGGATAGAACAGGAACAAAAACTGTTGAGTTTTATGCAAGTGATGATATTACGTCTTTCCGTACTACAGTTGAAGGCATTGCGTCTGATGGGTCTATAGGAAGAACAGAGAAAAATGTATTTACACAATTGCCTTTTGCAATGAGTACAAAAATACCTGTGGAAGTAGCTACAGAGGATAATGTTTCTATCCCGTTGACTTTAAAGAATAATACTGATAAGCCTTTGGGAGGGGTGATTACAATAACATCGCCTGACGGATTAAAATCGCTGGCTGAAATTCCATCGGTACAAACCATAATGCCTGGCAAGGCAAAAACAATTTATCTTGATTATAAAGTGCTTGATAAAATTGGTTATGGAGATTTTACAATCAGTTTTAAATCGTGCGGATTGGGAGATGCATTTACGCAATCAATAAAAATTGCACCTAAGGGATTCCCTGTGAATGCTTCGTTCTCGGGACAGGAGGTTGAAAAGGAATATTCTTTTGATATGACAAATGTGGTGAATGGCTCATTAAAAGCTTCGTTTACGGCTTATCCAAATGTAGTTTCCGATTTGATGAAAGGTGTGGAAGGAATACTTCGTGAGCCGTACGGCTGTTTTGAACAGACTTCAATGAGTTCGTACCCTAATGCAATGGTGCTTGATTACTTGAAAGCAACGGACAGCAAAGATGACAAGACGATTTCATACGCAGGCAATTTGCTTGATAAAGGGTATAAAAGATTAATAACATTTGAAACCAAAGACAGAGGATATGAATGGTTTGGCAGTAATCCGGGGCATGAAGCATTGACTGCTTACGGCTTGATGCAGTTCAGTGATATGAAAAGGGCAGGTGAGAAAGTGGATGATAAAATGGTAGAACGCACAGCCAACTGGTTATTCAGCAGAAGAGACGGAGATGGAGGATTTAAAAGAAGCGCAGAAGCACTGGATAATTTTGGAAGAGCAAGAAAAGAAATAACTGATGCGTATATTGTGTATGCCTTATCCGAAGCAGGATTTACGGATATGAAAAAGGAATTCGCTGCTTCGTATAATTATGCAATGAAAAGTAAAGACCCTTATGTATTGGGATTGGTAGCCTGTTCGGCATATAATCTTAATGAAAAAGAGAAAGCAAATGAAGCGTTGGATTTGCTGTTGACAAAACAGGAAAAGAACGGAAGCTGGACAGGTGCCGAACATTCAATTACTTATTCTACCGGGCAATCGTTGACAATTGAAACTTCTTCATTAGCTGTGCTGGCAATAATCAAATCGGGAAACAGAAATGCAAATGCACTTGCAAGTGGTGTAAAATATATTGTGGGTTCGCGCAGTGGTTATGGTGAATTCGGTAACACACAGGGAACAATTCTTGCATTAAAAGCGTTGACAGAATATGCCAAGGCAAGTAAGAAAACAAATGAAAATGGCACTGTTGCAATTTATGTTGATGGCAAAAAAGTAACTGATAAATCATATAAAGCAGGAGAAAAGGATGCGTTGGTAATTGATAATATTGGACAATACATCAATGGAGAAGGTCAACACACGCTGAAAGTAAAATACATTGGAGTGAAAACGCCTTTGCCTTATTCAGTTTCGGTGAGCTGGAATACAACATTACCTGCCAGTGCAAAAGAATGTGCTGTAAATTTCACTACTAAATTATCTGCTAAAACAGCCAATGTTGGTGAAACATTAAGAATGGCTGCTACGCTTACCAATAGAGAAAATAAAGGCATACCAAGTACTATGGCAATTATAGGAATACCTGCAGGATTTACTGTTCAGCCTTGGCAATTAAAGGAAATGCAGGAGAAAAAAGTGTTTGACTATTACGAAGTTTCAGGAAATAATATCGCAGTATATTATCGTTGTATGGCACCTAATGCAGTAAAAGAAATCAATCTGGATTTGAAAGCTGAAATGCCCGGCGAATACGATGCTCCTGCTTCATCCGCCTACTTATATTATACCAATGAATATAAAACCTGGAGCGGAATGAATAGAGTGAAAATCGTAAAACCAAAAATATAAATTGATTATTTAAAACCATGGATTAAACAGGTAAGAAGGATGAGAACTATTCATAAAATATTAATTCCTTATTGTCTGTTTAATCTATGGTTTATTTTTAGTGCTTCATTGCTAAAAGCGAATGCGCCAACAGATAGTTTGAAACGAAACTATGCATTAAATGACCCGAGAAATCCGGATTGCCCCTGTCATAAATATCAGAAAATGGCAGAAGATGAGTTCAAGAAGAGTAAAGGCGAGAAGGGGATTTCAATTTCATTAAAATCCGGTAAGGCAAATGGAAATATTGTTGGGTTTACATTCAGAAAATTTCATTTTAAAACAAGAAATTATTTGTTTAGAAAAGGAGGAAGGCGAGTAAAGAAAAAGGGGAAAATGAAGAATAATTTGTGCTATAAATTTTAATTTACGGCATACTGCCTGCAATTCTTACTAATTCATTAATTGTTTTCCAGTTTCTAGTTGTAGCAACAACTTTTAATTTTGATTCGAAAAAAGCGTTACTAAGCTTAGTGTTTCCATAGCCGTTGGGGCAAAACAAATAAATGGTGGTTCCTGACAAGATGAATTCATCTTCACCATAATTACCTGTTGTTATTTTATCAATCAAATTTGTTTCCGGTGCCTTTGACAAAAATGTAACATGAAGTTTTGATGTATCTTCTTTTCTAACTTTAACAAAAGGATTGTTATTTAATACTTCAACAAATTCATCCTTGTTTTTCACTATAACTGGTACTTCAAATCCAAATTGATTTAAAATCTGTCTGGATATTCTATTCTCCAAATCTTCATTATTCTTTTTAACAGACTGAAAAACTACATTCCCGCTTTGGATATATGTCGTAGTGTTTTTGAAATTAAAAGTTTCGAACATTTTGCGCAAGTCCTCCATTTTTATTATTCTTTTTCCACTAACATTTATTCCCCTTAAAATCGAAATGTAAGTCTGCATTATTTTTTGAATTAGTATTCTGATTTATTTGTCAAAGATAATTAAATGTCAATTGAAAAAAATAACTCGAAATATTCAAAATGAATTCACAACTAAATTTCATAAAAATGTATAAAATTGAATTAGTAATACAAGAATATTTACTAATATTACCAAAGATTATAATTAATACTACAAAAAAATAAAATGGAATACAAGGAAGCACTTGATAAAGCAAAAGAGTTTTCCAAATTTATTGGAAAGCAATTACATATTGAAGAATTTAAAGAGAAGATAACCATAAAAAAAGTTTATCTCTGCGAATTGGTTAGCTCAAAAAATGAACCGCGGACCAAGCCTCAAATAAATAGTTTTGAAAATTTAGATTTAAACAAAGATCACTCTGAAAAGATGAAAGGTTTGAATTTAGATGTTATTATTGTTTATGAAAAAGCAATGATAATTGAGGATATTGCTTCAGATTTTAACGAAAAATATCCATTGCTGTAACTGCAAATTCCATTGATGGTTTAAAGGGATTACACATTCCTTTAATCAGGAATAATTGCAAACCTACAAACATTCTATACTTACAATTATAAAAAATACCGGGAGAAAAGGGTATGTTTAATTTTATTAAAAGCAAAGCATTTTTAAAACATCTTATTTTATATTTGGTGTTTATTGCAATGGTTTGCCTGATAATTACTTTCTGGCTAAGTTCATACACAAGTCATGGAAAAACTATTAAAGTACCTGATTTTACCGGTGTTAAATTAGGTGATTTGGATAATTTCATTTCTGATAAAAGTGTAAAATATTTAGTGGTTGATTCAATTTACGATACTAAATCACCAAAGGGGACAGTAATAAAACAAGAGCCGGAACCAAAGGCAGAAGTGAAAGACGGACGGACAATTTATTTATATGTTAACTCATTAATGCCGCCTTCTGTGGTGATGCCAAAATTAATCGACCGTTCGTTAAGACAAGCTCAGGCAATGCTGACAACTTATGGTTTGAAACTTGGAAAAGTAAAATTTGTCCCCGATCAATGCGCTAATTGTGTGCTGGATCAACTTGTAAAAGGGAAAAAAATTACACAGGGAGAAAGCATTGCTAAAGGAACTGTTATTAATTTGGTTGTGGGAAAAGGATTGAGTGATGAAGAGGTGGGCGTACCTTGTTTATATGGATTGTCAAAAAAAGAAGCGTTGGAAAAATTAACGGATGCTTCTTTAAGTGCAGGAGCAATATCGTTTGACGAACCTAAAGACTCTGCAACGTCAAAGGTTTACAGACAATTACCAAAGTGCGGAAGAGATAAAAGTTTAAAAATGGGTTCTACTGTCGATTTATTTTTCACGACCGACCACAATAAAATACCTGTAATTAGCGTTGATACAACATCAACAAATACAAAAGATGATGAAAATTACGATCAATAATATATTTTTAGCTTCAATTTGTATGTTGCTATCCAACATTCTGTGCTCTCAGGGACTGATTGAAGTGCCATTGAGTACAAATCATGTGTTGTTACAAAAATGGAATGAAATCAAAAATCAAAAATCGGTTTATGTTGCTCCTTCAGTTTATGACACTCTGAACATTGATTCTTCTCCCTTTTTAGATGATTTTTCAAAGAGAGGTCCATTTCCTGATACTGCATTATGGCTGGATAATTATGTTTTTATAAATCGAGATTACCCTATTGCACCGCCTACCATTGGTGTTGCAACTTTTGATGGAGTAAATGAGCACGGTTATCCTTACGACTTTTTAGCAAGTCAATATTCTACAGGTAAGGCTGATGTACTCACTTCGAAAAGAATAAATTTGAAAAACAAAGTTGCAGGAGATTCAATATATTTAAGTTTTTATTATCAGCCGCAGGGCCGTGGGAATGCGCCTGAATCAGCGGATTCGTTAATACTTGAGTTTGGCAAAAAAACAACTGCTTATAAAACTATTCATGATACTACATTTGTAAAAGACACATTATTTTCTTACGATTCAGTTACATTTACAGATACTATAGTTTCAATATCTGATGCAATTGGCCAGATAGTCGATTACGTTAAACCTTACGATTCGGTGATATGGCAGGAACGCTGGGCGCATTTCGGATATCCGCTTCCTGCAAATGACAGCAGTTGGAAATATGTTATACTTCCTGTAACTGATACTACGTTTCTGAAAGCAGGTTTTCAATTTCGATTTAGAAATTGGGCTACGCTCAGCGGCAATGGTGACCAGTGGAGTATTGATAATGTTTATCTGGCTAAAAATAGGAATATGTATGATACTTTATTTGAAGATGTTGCTTTTGTTTATGACCCTCCCTCATTATTGAAAACATATACAGCCATGCCTTGGAAGCATTATAAAACATCTTTTATGCAAGACTCCATTCATGTTTTGTTACGAAATAATTATAACATTCCCAAAAACGTGAATTTTGATTTTTGTGTTGATAGTATTCATATACAAGTATTTTGTTCCCCAAATTCTTCTGATAATGTTAACCCTTATACTTCTTCCGGATATTATACTTACAATGCAAGTCCGCTGCCAGTAATACCTGTATTAAATGATTCTATTACATATAATTTTGAAGCAGTGCTTAACACCAATCCTGATAAAAACCATCTAAATGATACTGTAAGAACAAAACAAAAGTTTCTAAATTATTATGCCTACGACGACGGCTCGGCGGAAAGTGCCTTTGCACTTGGTGGAACCTCAATGGTGCTTGGCGAACTAGCCCAACAATTTACTTCTACAATACCTGATACTTTGCGCTGTATAGATATTTATTTTAATCCTCTTTGGAATGATGCAACTTTATATACCATCGTAATGAAAGTTTGGAATGATGTTGGAGGTCAGCCGGGTGCCGAAATTTATTCTGATAATATTAATCTTCAACTTACGCCGGAATATGATACAATCAATTATGGTCCTGACCATTTTATTCGATATTATTTAACAAATCCGATTTATCTTCCGCTTTATCTTCATGCATCTACTTTTTACGTTGGTTTTTTACAAAACACCAATCAGTTTTTAAATGTTGGAGTGGATAAAAGGACAAATAATATGAATAAAGTATTTTACAATACAACAGGTACCTGGTATACATCACCATATCCAGGTTCAATGATGATGCGTGCTGTGTTTGGTACTGCTGCTGAATTTACAGGGATTAAAAATATTCCAGTTGCGGATAAAAATATTTCCGTTTATCCAAATCCGGCCAACGATAAATTATTTATTAAAATAAATTCTTCTTATCAATCAGCAAAAATCACATATTCGATTACTGATATTTATGGCAGTTTAATTTCAGAAAACAGAATAAATGCTGTTGAAAGTATTGATATATCAAACCTTTCCGAAGGGATATATTTCATCACCATAAAAGATGAAACAACAATTTCGACAAACAGGTTCATCAAAATCAAATAAATATTTACTGATTATTTTATGAATGAAGAAGAAGATGTTCTGGACGAACAGGAAGATAAGGAATTATTCGAGCATCATAGAATAGTTGTTGATAAAGGGCAAGGGCTTATTCGTATTGATAAATATCTTACTAATCATATTGAAAATGCAGTAAGAAACAGGGTTCAGCATTCGGTTGAAAACGGAAATGTGCTGGTAAATGATAAGCCTGTAAAATCTAATTATAAAGTTAAGCCCTACGATGTAATCACAGTTGTATTCGCCCATCCACCGCGCGAAATAGAACTTATTCCGGAAAACATTCCTATAAAAATTGTGTATGAGGATGATGATTTAATTATCATAAATAAAGATGCCGGAATTGTGGTACATCCCGGATACGGCAATTATAAAGGCACTTTGGTCAATGCACTCGTTTATCATTTTCAAAATTTGCCGACCCCTACATCTAGTTATTCTGAGTCTTCGGACAGCAAGCATTCGCCGTCTGTTATGCGTCCTGGATTAGTGCATCGATTGGATAAAGATACAACCGGAATAATGGTTGTTGCAAAAACAGAAATTGCAATGACTCGATTGGCAAAAGATTTTTTTGACAGAAACATGGACAGAAAGTATGTTGCTTTGGTTTGGGGTGATTTTAAAGAGGAGGAAGGAACGGTGACAGGCAATATCGGCAGGCATTTGAAGGACAGGAAAAAGATGGATGTGTTTCCTCCTGACAGCGAATTCGGGAAACATGCCGTTACACATTATAAGGTTTTAGAGCGTTTCGGGTATGTTACCTTAATAGAATGTAAATTGGAAACAGGTCGTACACACCAGATAAGGGCGCACATGCAGCATATCGGGCACTCATTGTTTAATGATAATACCTATGGCGGCGACCGGATTTTGAAAGGAACTACTTTTGCCAAATACAAACAATTTGTAGATAATTGTTTTGATTTATTGCCACGCCAGGCTTTGCATGCCAAGTCATTGGGCTTTATTCATCCTATTACCGGAAATGAACTTTATTTTGATTCTGAATTGCCGGATGATATGCTTTCAGTAATTAAAAAATGGAGAGGTTATTCTGCGAGTAATTCTCTGGAAGAGGAATAAATTTGATTCCTCCAAAATTTGAATTGAAAAATTTAAATAAAATCTTTTTAGTTATTAGACTTTTTTCTTCGAAAATTTATTCACCCATAAAATCCAAAGCATAAAAATAAACGCATAGATAATTATGGTAAAGGTGTATGTATGATTAAATTCAGTCCAAGCTCTGCTGTGAACATCTAATATTGCCAGAGCAACAAAACGAATGACATTTAAGAATTGAATGCAGGCAATTCCTAAAATGATATAAACTATTTTTAATTTCCAGTTTCCTCTGTAAGCAACTATAAAACCTGTAAACAAAGCAAACAGCGCAATTCCATTACATCCGTCGCCGATCCAAATTCCGCCGCTGCCATCAATCCCGACAACACCCTCTTCACCTGTAAACACAACATAGCCCAAGTGTTCCAAAATCCATTTACTTGTATCTCTTGATTTATTAATAACAAACGTATCTAAAATTTCATTTGGGTGCAACCATAAATTGTAAATGCAGTACCAGGAAATGTAAAAGAGAAAAATGAAGAAGAGAAATTTTACAGTAGGATTTTTAAAGAAAGAAAAGTTCATAATCAACTATAAAATAAAAGAATCCCTATGCGGGATTCTTTTTTGAAAGGTCATATATTTTTTTGCCTCCGTAAGCAGCACCTGCAATCAGCAGCAAACTTATTCCGCCATCAATTGGAACCGGGCAAGGAGGAAATGGACCGCCGCAGGGTTTGCCGTGACCGCCACCGCCGCCCATGCCTGCAAATGCATTGGAAATAAATAATGGTGAACCTATTAAAAATAATACTATCGATACTTTAAAAATTTTCTTTCTCATAACTTTTGATTTTTTTTGTTCTATTATTTTATAAATTTCTTTATAGTAGTTTCCTTCTCAGATTCAATTTTTACTAAATACATTCCACTGAATCCTTCAGGTAAGTGGATATTGATAGATTGATTTAATGCCTCAACGTTTGTTGGTTCAACAATAGTTTGACCTAATAAATTTACTACACTAACTTTTGAATTAGTTGTTTCATTTAAATTAAAGTTGATTATATTTCCATAAAGCGTTGGTAATATTTCAGTATGATTTTCAAATGTTGAAAGGTTTTTTAATCCTGAAGAAACATTACAGTTTCCTGACTTGCTGAAATGAATGATAAAACGATTTTCATTATCTGTTGTGTTTAATCTGAATGAATATGAAGGTTGAGCTTTCAAGTCAATTGTTTTATTCAATAATTTATCTTCAAGAGTAATGCAGCTATACTCACTTAGAATACCAAAGTTGTTTGCATCCAATTTATAATAACCTGAAATTCCAACTGAAGTGGAAATAGGCATATCATAATTTTCGTCATTGGAATTAAAAACATTAATACTTGATTGATATCTGTCTATTGTTGAAAACAAAACAGGAGTTGTCTTCATTGGGCTTTTTCTGAACCAATGGTCTTTTCCGATATCAAATCCGTCTGTTGCATCTTGAGAAGCACCAACTTTTAATATTTGATAATATGGAGTTTTATTATCTGCACTGGAGAGTTTCAAAGTGAAAAAATCTTCAGGAATACTGGTTCTTAAACTGCTACTGGTCGCAGTAGTTTTTGCACTTTCCGGTATGTTGAAGGTGGCAGTGTTTGTAAGGGTATATACCCAAAATCCTTGAGTAGAACCTATAACCGTTCCTGCACTATAATTTGTATAAGCACCCGCCGTGTAATCAAACATATCAATGGTAGGGTCTAGATGAGTTGAAGCAGCTAAAACAGCACTCCAGGAAATGCTGGAAGCAAATGGATTACCAACTAAATTCGAACTTCCCGCAGGATAGGCATGAGTATAAGAAATCAAACTTGTTAAACTCTGGTCTCCATAGTTTGGTACTCCAACTGTAGTAAGTGTGGTATTTGGTAAATTCGCCATGGCAAAATCACCGGACAAATATACTTCAAACCCTTTCCCAGGTGTTAAAGTTGTACTTGAAGAAGTAAGAGGGACAAAATCATTAGCCGATTCGCTCCAAGTCTCCTGTGTTGGCCATGAGGAACCTGCAACATAATTATAGCTTATTGCCTGCAATTCGCTGGCCCAGTCATTAAAAGTAGAACCTTGAACAGGTGATGATAAGTCTGCCCATGTTGTGTCTCTAGTAGAAATGTATCTGTCAATAATAAAATTGCCCAATATATTACATCCACTTGCAACTTGTGCAATTCTAGCAGTTTTTGTCGCATCCGAAATCATTGTAAAATTATTTCCATTGGTGTTAAATATTCCATGATTCATTGTAAGTACATCATTAAGAATATACGATCCTGAGGTAATAGAAACTATGGCCAATAAAGGATTAGCCGTCGTGTTACTCACGGTTAGTTGTTCAAAAGTTGTTGTTCCAGAACCTGAAATGGTTTGTCCAGCAGTGCCATTAAAAGTTACTGTGTGGCCAGCACTTGCTGTAAAAGTACCTGGTTTACTCCAATTGCCTCCAATGGTTAAATTGAAATTATTTGAATTTAAAGTGGCGCCTGAACTGATTGTAAGATTTTTTGCTGTTATCAAATTTTGCAATAAGTTTTTTGTTCCTGTACCGGAAACTGTTAAATGGTAATAACCGGCTGACGTTTTAGGAATATCACCCGTTGCATAATTAATCACTACCGTATTTGATGCCGATGAAGCATCGAAAGTGCCTGAACCGTTTGGCATAAAGCCATTAATTGTCAAAGTTAAAGTACCCACATTTGTCCATTGAGAACTTGCAGCAGTTGTGAAAGAACCCATTGTATAAGTTCCATTGTTTGTAACTGTGCAACCTGAATTTATAACTGTATTTGTAGTTTTAGAAATCACAGAAGAACCAGCAATTGAACAGGTCGCATTGAAATTATAAATAACATTTGCACCTACAGTACCTGTTACCGTTAGGGTAGAACCTGAACCGGAAAACTTTAACTGTCCTGTGCCTGACTCAGTCCCCAATAAAGTATAACTGCCATTTACAGTAATTGCAACATTTGCCAAATAGGTTAATGTTCCACCTGAATTAATGGTAAGATTGGCACACGACCCAAAACGAGACACTTCCACATTATGAGTATTCAGGATTGTAACATTATCCCCAGAGCCAGGAACCGCATGCACACCTCCTGGTACAGAAATCCAGGTAGAAGTAAGATTCCAGGCAGTGCTTCCTGTTGAATTGTAGTTTGTGCTAAATGCAGTTATAAAAGCACATAGGACAAAAAGGCTAAGAGTAAATAATTTTTTCATGGTGTTTTATTAATTAAAGTACAAATATAAAAAAAATTGAGTTCGAATAAAAATAAATTAATGATTTTATAACTTAAAGACTCATAAACATTATAAAAGGTTGCATTTGAAAGCAATTAAGTCGATTAAAAAGATTAATCAGAAACAATTTTCAAAACCTCATCACTCGGTGGATTTACTGATGAAGAATAAAACTTTATTAATTCGCCGTTCTCATTAATAAGATATTTACAAAAATTCCAGTCCGGAGACTGAGTATTCCAGCCGTTTTGCTGTTTATCTGTTAGCCATTTATAGAGTATATTTTGATTTGTTCCTGTCACATCCGACTTTTCAAACAAAGGAAAAGTTACTCCATAATTTTTAATACAGAAAGCTAATATCTCATTATTGCTTGCAGGTTCCTGCCCGCCAAAATTATTTGATGGAAACCCGAGAATAATTAGCTTGTCTTTATGCTTCTCAAACAATTGTTGCAAATCATCATATTGCGGCGTATAACCACATGCTGATGCAGTATTCACAACCATAATCTTTTTCCCTTTATAAATTGAAAAATCAATTTCCTTTCCATTAATTGATTTCAGTTTGAAATCATAAAACGATTTTGCATTTGCTAGCATCTTTAAATTATTTGGTCTCGTTCTTACTTTTTTATTTCTGATTAGTAAAAGCAGCTTGTATATTAATTTTCTCATCTATGCTACAATCCACAATTTAGCAAATTTAATAAGCAATTGTTTTTGCCCAACACCTTCAAAAAACACAGTAGCCTTATTATTCGGGAAAGCACCCTCCATACTAATCACTTTGCCATTCCCAAATCTATCATGAAGCACATTCATTCCTACCTGCAAATTACGAAGACTTTCAGTATCAAAATCAGTAGTTGATTTTTGTGCACTATTAACTTTGACTAATTTTTTTCCAATAACAGGACGTTGTGTAAACGTCTCTTTTGCTTTGCCTGTCCTCAATTTTGGCTTGATTGAATAATCTTCTGCACCAAACATTCCGCCACTATTTTCTGAAGGTAATTCAAGATATTTTTCATCCAGTTCTTCAATAAAACGGCTCGGTTCACTGTAAATTAAATTTCCCCATTTATATCGTGAAGTAGAGTAGGTGAGTGTTGCGCGCTTTTCCGCTCTCGTAAGTGCCACATAAAATAATCTTCGTTCCTCTTCCAAATCCGCTCTGTCAGTGAGCGACATCTGCGAAGGAAATAAATTTTCTTCCAATCCAACAATAAAAACATATTTGAATTCCAATCCCTTTGCCGAATGTATCGTCATCAAAGTAACTTTATTTCTATCTTCTTCCGTTTCCGCTTTTTTATCAGAATCCGTCATCAATGCAATATCCTGCATAAAAATATTTAATGTCGGCTCTTTTGTTTTGGTTGCTGATCCTGCCGAATCATTGTTTTGTTCATCCTGAAACATCGGTTCAATTTTCAATCCTTCCTTTTTTTCTTCCTGAACATCGTCCTCAACTTTCAACTTTAAACTTTCAACTTCTTCTTCCTCCCCAATATCATTCAATACCTCAATCTCACTTTCCGAAAATTCTTTCAAACCATTTAAAAGCTCCTGAATATTCTCGTGTCTGCTCACACCTTCCGGCGTTTTATCAGCATATAAATCACGAAGAATACCTGAATGCACAGCAATATGTTGCCCCAAATCATACGCATTTTGATAATGAAGCATTGCGGAAAAACTTTTTATCATCGAAGCAAATTCATCCACTTTCGTTTTTGCTCCAGCATGTAATCCTATTTCAAATTCATTAATATTTTCGATTACTTTCCAAAGGCTTATGTTGTGGTCGTTTGCAGCCACTATTATTCTGTCCAATGTAGTATCGCCGATGCCTCGTGCAGGATAATTAATAATCCGTTTCAACGATTCCTCATCGTTATTATTTATCGTCAACCGATAATACGCAAGCAAATCCTTCACTTCTTTTCGTTGATAAAAAGAAACTCCACCATAAATCCGATAATCAATATTCTGTTTCCGAAGCGCCTCTTCCATCGCTCTCGACTGAGCATTGGTGCGGTAAAGTATCGCAAAATCTCGGTTATGCGCCTGCGCATTCATCTTCGTATCGAATATCGAATTAGCCACATAATTCCCTTCCGAATTATCACTTTCAGTACGCACCACTTTTATCAATTCTCCTTCGGGATTAGCAGTAAAACTATTTTTTTTGAGTTGTTCTTTATTATTCTTGATAACAGAATTTGCAGCACCAACAATGTTTTTGGTTGACCGATAATTCTGCTCCAATTTAAACGTATTCAATTCAGGGTAATCCTTCTCAAAATTTAAAATGTTCTGAATATTCGCACCTCTGAACGAATAAATACTTTGAGCATCATCCCCAACCACGCATATATTGCGGAAAGCAGCCGCCAGTTGTTTCACAATTACATATTGCGAAAAGTTAGTATCCTGATACTCATCCACCAGAATATATTTGAATTTATGCTGATATTTATGGAGCACAGCCGGAAAATCGCGAAGCAAAATATTAGTATTAAAAAGCAAATCATCAAAATCCATTGCCCCTGCTTTGAAACATCTGTTGGCATACATCTGATACACAATCCCCATTTTCGGCTTCACCGCCTGCCGGTCTTCCTCCATTATCTGCGGATTATTAAGATACGCCGAAGCTGAAATTAAATTATTTTTAGCAGTAGAAATTCGATGAAGAATAATGCTCGGTTTATATATTTTATCATCAAGTCCCTGCTCCTTAAGTATCGATTTTATAAGGCTCTTCGTATCATCCGTATCATATATCGTAAAGTTGCTTGGGTAACCAAGCTTCTCCGCCTCACTTCTCAAAATCCTTGCAAACACCGAGTGAAATGTACCCATCCAAAGATTCTTCGCCTCATTTTCACCCACTATTTTCGCTATCCGCTCCTTCATTTCACGCGCCGCTTTATTGGTAAACGTAAGCGAAAGAATATTAAAAGGGTCAATCCCCTTTTTCATCAAATGAGCAATCCGGTAAGTCAGCACACGCGTTTTTCCCGAACCCGCACCTGCTATTATCATCACCGCACCTTCCGTACATTCCACTGCTTCCCGCTGTATCGGATTTAATTCTTCTAAATAATTATTATGCATCAATTGTTTTCTCTTTAAGAGGCTCAAAGGTAGATTAAATTGTTGTTGGGAAATTTGGTTGTTGAAAAGTAATGATGGGGAGGTTGGTGATTGTGGCGAGTTTTTTTGTGAGTCTATTGAACGAACTTAAAAGTTTGCTTGGTAAACTTGGAGGTTGGCTAACTAAACTTGGAGGCAGGCTGACTAAACTTGGAGATTTAGTGTCAATACTTGGAGGCAGGCTGACTAAACTTAGAGGTTTGGTGTCAATACTTGGAGGCAGGCTGACTAAACTTGGAGATTTGGTGTCAATACTTGGAGGCAGGCTGACTAAACTTAGAGGTTTGGTGTCAATACTTGGAGGTTGGCTGACTAAACTTGGAGTTTTGTTAATTGTAACTTGTTGGTTTTGGATGAATTGCTATTTTAACTACTCTCCTGGTATGGAAAACTTTAGGAGAACGATGCACTTGCAACTGCGCCCGATTATACCGGAAATCCTTATTTGCCTTTTTTCAAGGCAAATAAGATTGGAGGGGAAAGCGGGTTAGAATATTGCAACATGGAAGGATGTTGCCCGCACAAAAAAACATTTAAGATTTATAAGTCATAAAATTTATGACACTAAACAGTACTGCTGAAAATCTGCGATTGTGGAATATTCCTCCACAATTTAGCATCAAAAGCCATACAAATATTCCGGATAAATGGTCGTCCCGTCTTTTTCACCTTCAAATGATAAGGACTAAGTGTTATTAATTTATCCCTTTCAATCTCCGCCAATCGCATCACCGCATCATATACAGCCTGACATTGTTCTTCCTCTTTTTCCCAGCTCGTATTGAATTTACACATAATATTAAGTATGTGTTTCCTTATAATCAAATCCTCCTTGCTCAGTACATGCCCTCTGAAAATAGGAATTTCATTATTATTAATACACTCATAATATTCTTCCACCTTTTTCACGTTTTGTGCAAACGCATTCCAGGTATCACTGATAGACGAAACGCCCAGCCCAATCATTAATTTAGTATAAGAATGAGTGTAACCCATAAAGTTACGATGCAATTTACCATATTCTGCAGCTGTATATAAGCTATCGGTTTTCAATGCAAAATGGTCCATTCCTATTTCACAATATCCCATTTCCGAGAATTTTTCCTTGCCGATTTCATACAAAGCTCTTTTTTCCTCATCTACAGGCAAATCCAATTCTGTAAATTTACGTTGTCCCGGTTTTACCCAAGGCACATGCGCATAACTGTAAAACGCAATCCGGTCAGGTCGAAGAATATTTACCTTATTAATAGTATCAATTACCGATTTGCGTGTCTGCAAAGGCAACCCATAAATCAAATCAAAATTAATGGAAGTATAACCCAGATTTCTTGCCTGATTTACAACCTTTTCTACCGTTTCAAATGGCTGAATACGATTTACAATTTCTTGAACTTTGACATCAAAATCCTGAATTCCCAAACTCAATCTTCTGAAACCAATATCGTAAAGTGTCTTTAAATGCTCGAAAGTAGTATTGTTCGGATGCGCTTCAAAACTGAATTCTGCATCCTTGCATTTTTTGGAATTTTCCATAATTCCATCAATAAGCTTCTTCAAATTTTCCGGCGAAAAGAAAGAAGGTGTTCCTCCTCCCAAATGAATTTCTTTAATTCGGGGAGTTTCTTTCAACACTTCCAGATACATTTTCCATTCTTTCAATACCGCATTCAGGTATTTAATTTCCACTGCATGATTAATTGTAATCCGGGTATTGCAGCCGCAATATGTACACAAACTTTCGCAAAAAGGTAAATGTATATAAAGTGAAATACCATCATGTTCGTTGGTAGCATCAAATGTGTTTTTTATAGACTTTTTCCAGTCTTTTATTGTTATCGGTTTATCGTTCCAATAAGGAACTGTTGGATAACTTGTGTAGCGAGGGCCGGCTACATTGTACTTTTTTATTAGATGATTGTTCACGGTACAGGGCGTTTAGTTAATATTTATTTTTCTTTTAAATTATCCTCAGCAAACCATTCAGCGTACGAAGTTGGCGTCTCTTGTAATTTTAAGTGATGCAAGGTAACATTTTTTGGCAAGCGAAGCTTAATATAATCTGCCATATCGATAAGCATATTTTCACAAGTTGGCTGATAATTCACCAAAACAAGCTTTTCGAACAGCGAATTTTTTTCTGCAAGTTTTTTATGCGGCGAGTTCGTATTCAGCATTGTTGCATGATCAAGCTCGTCAATAATTGGTTTTACAATACTTTTCAATTCGTTAAAATCCATTACCATCCCGAATTTTGCATCCTTTCCATTAATTATCGGTTTCCCTTTTATGGTAACGGAAAGTTTATACGAATGTCCGTGCACATTTTTGCAGGGGCCATCATAACCGAAAAGAGCATGAGCCATCTCGAAATTAAATTCTTTTGTTAATCTTACAGTACTCATTCTTTCTATTTATGACAACACTTATGACATTCCACTTTTGTAGCCGACATTTCCGGACTTACATAAGGTATTCCAAGATTCATTCCTCTTAATATTAATAACAATGCCATCGAAATTACAAAAAGCGGCATCACTTTTCTTATTTTACTTCTGAAGTTAATACTTATAGAGTTTCCCAGCAAAGATAAAATTACCATAGCAGGAAAAGTTCCAAAGCCAAAGGTAGCCATAAAAAAACTTCCCTGCAAACTGTTTCCTGTTGCAATGGCACCAGCAATCCCTAAATACACCAGCCCGCATGGCAATAATCCGTTTAAAGTGCCGATAAAAAATAATGAACTATAACTTTTCTTTTTGAATAACGAACCTAGCTGTTGTTTAATTTTTCCAATAAAAGAAAAAATAGAAGTAGTAATTCTAAATCGGCTTACTAATTGAGAAGGCAACAAAACCATTACCAATATTGCTATTCCCAATGTTATTGATAATGCCTGCTGATATCCTGCTATCACAAAACTTTGCCCAACCAATCCAAAGAGACCGCCAAACAAAGCATAAGTAAACATCCTGCCGAAATTATATAGTAAAACACCCGTAATTTTTGAGAGCACTGAATTTTGATTTAACGGCAAAGCTAAAGCAATCGGCCCGCACATTCCCACACAATGGAAACTTCCAAGAAATCCAAGAGTTATAGCAGTCCAGAAAATATTCATTTGGGATTGAAAATAATTAAGGTATTACTATTGTTTCTTCCGAAAAGTAAGGCGTCTTCTCATCTTTCCAGGAGATTTGCATTTTATACATTCCTTTGCTCAGGTTACTCAAACCTATTTTTTGCTTGCCATCTTCATTTAAAACAATAGAAGTTTTAAAATCTTTTGAAGCATCTGAAGGGCGGAAAAATACTATTTCGCCTGTTAACTTTTTTGATTTGAACTCAGGTTGAAATTGTAATTCAAGTTCAGAATTTGTAAAAGCGTGAGTAATAGTCGATGTCAATGCATTCGCATTTTTCATCTCATCAATTTGATTCTGAAAAGCTAATTCTTTGTTATAATAATCTTCGCTTACCAAATCAATTTTTTGGTGCATACTCATCACAACCATAACTACAACCAATGCTACGAAACTTGTGTACAGCACAGCAATTTTGATTCCCCAACTTACTTTTATCATGACTTTATGTTTTAAAAATTATTTATTAGTGCTTAACTGAAATAGGCCCAAGAAAACTTGTTTCCACTGTTTCTATCTTTTTATCTCCTGAATATAGAGTAACTTTGAATTTTGTTTTTCTTTCTTTTATCTGGCTTCTGTCAACATATATAAAGAACTCCGAACTGCCAACGCTTTCTTTTTCCACATTTATTATTTCGTTTCCAACCATTTTTAAAGTTCCTGTTCCCGATTCTAATTTTAATGTTATTGGTAATTTTTTATGAGTTTTATTTACCATTTTAATGTTATACAGATTACTAATCTGATTGTTCGGCTGTTCCTGATAAAGCAGGCCGGGTGTTCTTAATATTGATGTAGCTACATCTTCTCTGCTTACCAATAAACTTGCAAGAACCACTAGCAACAAAAGAAGCACAACTATATAAGCTTTTATTCTAGCTGTTAGTTTTAGTTTTTGTTTGTTTGCAATACCATTTTCAGAATCAAAGCGGATTAAGCCTTTTGGCAAATTCACACTTTCCATCATGTGATTGCAGGCATCAATACAGGCAGTACAGTTGATACATTCCAACTGAGTCCCGTTTCTTATGTCAATTCCTGTAGGACAAACTTTAACACATTGAGCACAATCAATACAATCGCCATTTGTACGTTCTTCATTCTTTTTGAACTTTCCTCTTTTTTCTCCTCTTATATAATCATAAGCAACTATGATTGAGTTTCTATCGAGAAGTACTCCCTGCAATCTGCCATAAGGGCAAACCACAATACATACCTGTTCTCTGAACCAAAGATATACAAGAAAGAATATAGTAGTGAATATTGTTAAAGAAACAAGTGAACCTGCATTTTTTGCTATTCCTTCGGTATATAAAGCCAGCACCGAATTCATACCGATAATATACGACAGAAAAGTGTTGGCAATTATATAGGAGACAATAAAGAATAAAGAAATTTTTGCAGATTTCTTTAATATCTTCTCTGTGTTGTAAGGTTGTTTGTTTAATGCTTTTTGATGTGTTGCATCTCCTTCAATCCAATATTCAATTTTACGGAAAATCATTTCCATAAATATTGTTTGCGGACATGCCCAGCCACAGAAAACCCTGCCGAAAATTACTGTGAACAGTACGATGAACACAACAAAGGTGAGCATACCAATCACAAAAAGAAATGTGTCCTGCGGCCAGAATATCGCTCCAAACAGAATAAATTTTCTATCCGGAATGTCAATCAGGAAAAAAGGCTCTCCACTAACTTTAATAAATGGAAGAACAAAGAATATTACTAAATAGGCAAGGGATAATACGGTGCGTTTATTATATAATTTTCCTTTGGGCTTCTGTGCATATATCCAAGCTCTTTTTCCGTCTTTTATTGTTGCAATTGAATCCCTGAAAGAATCATGTTTCGTGTCGTCCGTATTTTCCATTATTATTTTTTCTTCCCTGCTTTAGCTTTAGTGCTGTCAATTGCAGGAACTATTACTTTAGTGCTATCCTTTTTAGTTGAATCACTTTTTTCTGCCTGTTCTAAATACATATCTCCTTGTGGAGCTTTTCCATTTGGAGGATTAGTGCCATGCAATGTTTTTACATAACTTGCAAGTTCATTTATTTTTGCCGGCGGAAAATCTGCCTGCCATGATTTCATTCCTTTATCAGGCCATCCGAAAGTAATAGTGTGAAATATTTGATTAATACTTCCTCCATGCAACCAATAATCATCAGTAAGGTTAGGACCAACAATTCCTTCTCCCAGTTTACCATGACAAACAGCACAGTTAGTAAGGAAAGTTTCTTTACCTGCTGCTAGTCTGTTTTTATCAGTAATCATTTTCACATTATTCTCGGTAATATTATTAGCATCCTTTTTCTGATATTCCTCTTTTGCAATACGAGCTGCTTCCATTGATTTTTCATAAGCCGGTCCCTGCAAATCACTTGTTTTAGTAACATGGTGAAGTATCATATACACAAATGCAAATATAATAGTTACATAAAAACCATATTTCCACCAAGGCGGCAAATCATTATCCAACTCCTGAATTCCATCATAATTATGGTCGAGTAAAATGTCGGACTCTTTTTCAATAGGAACAGTTGCATTTATTCTATCCAAAAGTGTTGGTCCTGCCTTTACTTCTATTTCAGCAGCTTTCATTTCGCGTTTAATCAACAGTTGAATGCTGTTAATCAATCCCCAAACAATAACCAGTTCGATAACAATAATAATTATCATCAGGAAGAACATGCCTGCGCCAAGACCCATATAATCATAAGGTTTCTGTACATTTGGTGCTGCTGTTGCTGCTACAGTTTGTGCCATAGAAGAATGAGCCGAAGAAACAAAAAGAATCAAAGCGATAATACCTGCCGCTGTTCCACCGGTTTTATTTCTTGATTTATCTGTAGCATATCGTGCAACATTTTTTAATACACTGCCTAACACTGCAATAATTATTAATAGCATTATTACTACGCCTAACAAAGCATCAAATAAGCCATTCGAAAATAACCATAACGTATCATCCGATGGTGCAGGTTTTGCTTCTTGAGCAAACAAACCAAAACTTATAACTAAAGCAAATGCGGTTATCAAATATTTTGCGGTGCTTGCTTTTTGAGGCTGAATTTTATTGTCTATTCTGTTTTTCATATTTTACGATTTAAAGTTGTGTTGATTCATTATTGTTATCTAATGGAATATTTTTCATATCACTTATATAAGTTTTATCTACTTTAAGTGCCCATACCACAAGCACTGTAAAGAAAATAAAGAACATTATTAAAGATATCATTGGGAAAATTCCAACTCCCGCTATCGATTGAAGATAATTGATGAATTTCATTTCTTTTATTTATTAGTACTTGGTTGTTTGTCGTTAATTAAATGATATATTTTTAAGTCTCTGCCTAATTTTTGCAAATACGAAATCAAAGCGATTATCTCTTTGTCGCTTACTGTTTCTATCTTATCTACTTTCAAATTATCAGCAATAGTTTGTGCCTGAATCATCAAATCTCTGTTGGCTATTTTATCATAACCTTCAGGATATGGCACTCCAAGTTTAATCATTGCTCTTATCTTGGCAGGTGTACTTGCTGTATCTATTTCCTTGTCAAGCAGGAATGGATAAGTAGGCATAATAGAGCCCGGCGACATCGACCTAGGATCCATCATGTGATTATAATGCCATGAGTTTGGATATTTTCCTCCTACACGAGCCAAATCAGGTCCGTTACGTTTACTTCCCCACTGGAATGGATGGTCGTACACAAATTCTCCTGCTTTAGAATACTCTCCATATCTTTCTGTTTCGAAACGTAAAGGACGTACCATTTGCGAGTGACATACATAACAGCCTTCACGGATGTAAATATCTCTTCCCTGCAATTCAAGCGGTGAATATGGTTTTACACTTGATATAGTAGGAATGTTTGATTTGATAAGGAAGGTAGGAACCATTTCTACCATTCCTCCTACCAGAATTACCACTAATGATAATATCATAAACTGAATTGGTTTACGCTCAATCACTCTATGCCAATGGTCAGTTGCATGTTTAGTATATCCTTTTTGCAAAGCAGGTGCTTCTGCATCTTCATTTGCAAGCAATACACCTCCTTTAATTGTTTTAATCAAGTTATAAGCCATCATCACAAATCCGATGATATACATAGCTCCTCCCATAGAACGCATAATGTACATCGGGCGCAATTGAATTACTGTTTCAAGGAAGTTAGGGTATCTCAGGAAACCTGCAGCTGTAAATTCCTGCCACATTAAGTACTGTGTGAAACCTGCCCAATACATTGGGATTGCGTAAAATAAAATACCTAACGAACCTAACCAGAAATGCCAGTTAGCAAGTTTATTAGACCATAAATTTGTCTGGAATATTTTCGGGATCAACCAATACAATACACCGAATGTTAAGAAACCATTCCAGCCTAATGCACCAATGTGAACGTGAGCAATTACCCAATCAGTAAAGTGAGCAATTGAATTTACTTTTTTAATGGCAAGCATTGGACCTTCGAATGTAGCCATACCGTAAGCAGTAACAGCTACCACCATAAATTTCAATACTACCGATTCACGAACTTTATCCCAAGCACCGCGCAAAGTCAATAAGCCGTTTATCATACCTCCCCATGATGGAGCAATAAGCATTATCGAGAAAACGACTCCCAGCGATTGTGCCCAGTCAGGCAATGCAGTATATAACAAGTGGTGAGGACCAGCCCAGATATACAGGAATATCAATGCCCAGAAGTGGATAATTGATAACCGATACGAATAAACCGGACGTTCGGCAACCTTTGGAATAAAATAATACATCAATCCTAAATAAGGAGTGGTAAGGAAAAATGCAACTGCATTATGGCCGTACCACCATTGCACAAGCGCATCCTGAACTCCGGCGTACATCGAATAACTTTTCAAAAACGATACAGGCATTTCCATCGAGTTAACGATGTGAAGTACTGCTACTGTAACAATAGTTGCAATATAAAACCAGATAGCAACATATAAATGGCGCTCTCTTCTTTTAATTATTGTTCCGAAAAAGTTCCATGCAAATACCACCCAGATAAGAGTGATAGCAATATCTATCGGCCATTCAAGCTCGGCATATTCTTTACCGGTAGTGATACCGAAAGGAAGTGTCAACGCTGCCGAAACAATAATCAATTGCCATCCCCAAAAGTGAATAGCACTTAATTTATCACTGAACATACGCGCTTTACACAAGCGTTGCAACGAATAATAAATTCCCATAAACATACCATTACCAACAAAGGCAAAAATTACTGCATTGGTATGCAATGGTCGTAACCGCCCGAAAGCAGTAATAGGAATAATGTTAAATGACGGGAAGATAAGTTCGAGCGAAACCCATAATCCTACTAACATTCCTACCAAACCCCAAAGTATGGTGGCATAAGCAAATTGTTTTACAATTTTGTTGTCGTACTGAAATTTTTCTATTTCCATAGTGTTACTGATTATTGATTATTTATTACTGATTATTTATTATTGATTTATCTTCGTTACTCTTTTTTATTATCGGTTCGTTGTCAAACAGCATTCTTACTGACGGTGTATAATCATCTTCATACTGCCCCGTTTTCACACTCCATATAAAAGCGATTAAGAACCCTAATGCTACTATAATACTTATACCTACTAAAATGACTAAAACGCCCATTATTTTCTGTTTTTTTACAGAGCAAAAATAGAAGGATATTTAAATTACATACATGAGAGAAATCATTAAAAAAACTGATATTAGTCAGTTTTTTATTTCTGAGTTTTCAAGGTTAAAAGACGCAGAACTGCTAAGCTTGGTGTTATATGGCTAGCATATTTCCCAGATTGGGTTGATGGGGAAGTGTATTTACTGAAACTGCATAAAACAAAAAAACTCTTTACGTTTTGTAAAGAGTTTTTTTGTAGTAAAGTAATGAGTAGAATCACATATTATTTCTCAATAAGATACGTTCTCCCTTTTTCAATTTTTTTTATTTGCGCATTAAAATTCGGAATAAAATCTGCTATTGTTTCAATATTACTGTCATTTACATTTAATACAATAAGCGAAATATTATATTTCGAAATGTTTTGTTGGTAATTAATATTTTTATCAATCGTAAGCAATATGTCAAACTTGTTTTCAACAGCTTTAGTAAGCAACTTCCCATTTTTAAGTCCAGCCCATCCCATTTGTCCTATTGTAAAAACTTTATGCTCGGGAAGTAAAGTTTTTATTTTTTTGGTAACACACTCATCAAGCAAAATTTTCATTTAATATCTTGGTTGAGTTAATTAATAATTTATTTGATATTTGCAATAGTTCAAGTATTTGTTTTTTCTTTATCGTATCAAAGTCTTCAACAAATTCGTCAATAGATTTACCTGCTTCCAGATAATCGAATAAATTTTTTACAGGAACTCTTGTGCCGCTGAATACCGGCGTGCCTCCTAAAATATCCTTGTCTATATTTATTATTTTCCCTTTCATTGTTTTTATTTTCTTACAAAGATACGTTATTTACTTCCTTCTTATTTTAAAACAAAAAAACTCTTTACGTTTTGTAAAGAGTTTTTTTGGTTTGAGTGATATTATAAACTAATCATTAATAATTATTTTTCTGTTCACCACATTTTTATTGGCATCCGTTATCTGCACGAAATAAATACCTGGCTTCATTATTCCTTTTTCCAAAATATATTGTGTGCCGGTAAAGTTTATTGTTTTTATTTCTTTGCCTACCACATCTGTTATTTTTATTGAAGTATTTGTTTGTTCGGTAGAAAAAGAAATTGTTGTTTGGGAGGTGAATGGATTGGGATAAATTGAAATAGAATTATCTGCTATCAATTGATTTATACCAACTGTTGTATTTGAAATTACATTTACATAAACCATTTGACTTTGCGGACGGAGTAAATAATATGAAGAACAATAGGTATTGGTACATCCAGCATTATCGGTAATAGTGAGGCAGATATTGTAAAAACCTGTTGCAGCATAGGTATGACTTGGATATGCTGCTGTATCGTGTGTGCCATCTCCCCAACTCCAGTAATAGGTTAAAGGCGCTGCGCCCGAAGCCATATTCACAGCTGTATAATAATGCGGAGTGGCAGTAGAATACAGATTATAATGTGCCGAACAACTTCCAACATTCACAGTAGTTGAATCGCAGGATATACAACCATTCGCATCAGTAACACAAACATGATAAGTACCATGAATTAATCCTGAAATAGAGTCTGTTGTTTGCATAGGGCTAGTGTACCAAGTATAATGATATGGTGCTGTGCCGCCTGTTGGAATAACTTTAGCTGTACCATCAGCACAGGTAGTACACGAAGCATTAGTTGAGTTTGGAACAATGGAAAACCCAGTACAATTTGTAGAGTCTACAAAAATAGTGTCGCAGGCGGAACATCCGTTTGCGTCTGTAACACATATTCCATAATTGCCGGAAGCCAAACCTATAGCTGTTTGTGTGTTTTGAATTGGTGTAGAATACCAAGTGTATGTATATGGAGGAAAACCGTATAGAACATGAGCAATTGCTGAACCATTTGGGCAAGTCCTGCAAGTTGCACTGGTAATATTTGCTGAGACATGAAGATTGCAACCAGTTTGATAACAATTGGTTGTATCAAGCGGCATAAAATTTACTAAGCCATAATTTATATTGTCATATCCATCATAAACTACAGCTGCTGTTGAAATAGAATCGGGGGTACAAAAATAATTATTTCCTAAATATGCATTATAATTAGAATTTGCATTATAATAAAAAGCGTAGGAAGTACTGTTACAAATTCTATTACAATATATAGAATCGACATTATTGCTTTCTTTAATGCCTATATTGTTATTATCAAAAACATTTTTAGTTATTATTGCACCACTTGAAGCAGCGGCACTTTCCAAACCAATGCCGTTATATTTTATCTGATTATTAAATATGGTATCATAATTTCCACTTGGGGGTAAACTAACTCCTAATGTGGTATTAGAATCAACTACACAATTTTTTATTAAAACCCTATATCCGCTTATGGTTATTCCAGTTTGATTGGAATTGAAAATACAATTTATTGTTTTGGAGCCGTCATTATTTAATAATCCACTCTGATTATTTGTAAAAATGGAATTAAGTATTTTCCCAGGACCCATGGCAGTATTAATACCATTTGTATTATGTTTGAAAACACATGAATCCATATTGATAAAACATTGATAAATTCCATTTGTATTAAATGTAAAATTTGAGTTTTTAATTGATATTTGAAGAGTACTTGAATTAGCAATTCCATATTTTGAATAACTAAAATTACAGTAATTAAAACCCGCAGAAACACATTGGTTTAAATAAATACTTTCCCAAATACCTGGTGTCGGCGAACTTGAATTACTTGTAAAAGTAATTGGATTTGCACTTGTTCCATTTGTTATTAGCGTTGCCTGCCTTATTTCAAGTTGCATTGTATTATTAAATTTCACAACAACACCCGGTTGTATAGTAAGCGTTATCCCCGGAAATACAACCACAGTATCTACTACTATATACGGACTATTTGCTAAAGTCCAAGTAGTATTTACGTGTATTCCGCCACTCACATTTGTTTGTGCTCGGCTTGTAAACGAAAGAATTGTAAGTGCTACAATAACTGATAAGGAGAGAGTAATTCTTTTCATTTTAAGGAGGATTAATTTATTTGATAATACAAATGTATATAATATAATGCGTATAATTTCTAAATACTACGCAATTATCTCTTCAAAACGTCTTTTAAGAAAATAATTTAAGACGGTTGATAACTTTTATAATCTATCATAGCACTCCTCTCCAGCCCAAATATCTGAAAATACTGGTATTTCAAAAAGATTTATTCATTTGGTATTCGTTTAAAACATAATTTTACCGGTAGAAACAAATAGTTTCGAGATGCATCCAAAGTTAGCGGGTAACTCATCAGTAAGATTCTGTGCCCCTTCTTCCTTAAATCTGTCTTATTAAAGATTAAAAGATTTTTAAAGGAAGCTTTCCTCAACATTAAAAAGCAAAAAAACAGTTCTTTGAAGTGCATTTTTAGTTCTCTAAAACAGGAAATAAGAACTTGAAAAGGGTAAAAATCTCCTTGTTTCAATAAGAATGGATCTTATTCATACAAGAATGGATCTTGTTTCAATAAGATTGGTTCTTATTGAAACAATAATGGTTCTTGTTCAAATAATATCCGATATCATTCAAACAAGATCGGATATCATTTAAACAAGGTAGGTTCATATTGAAACAAGATTGGTTCTTGTTCAAATAAGATTGGTTCTTGTTCAAATAATATCGGATATCATTCAAACAATATCCATTCTTATTGAAACAAGGAGAAAAACAAGGTAAAAAAATGTGTTTTGGAGGTTGAATCCAAAAAATAAATAGGATTTAAAGAGTACAAATCAAGCAATTACAGGTCAGTTTAACAATAAAAAATCAGCAATAAACAATTAATAATTTAACAATTAAAAACAACAAAATCATGAAAAATTCAATAAAAATTATCCTTTACAACTTTTTTTTAAGAATATTTGTAAATTACATCAACAATAATCAGGTAAGATTACAATTAGCAGCACAGGCACTTGTTCTTACAGATATGTGGAAAGCGTGGACTATAAATTTTGATATGTACACCGACCCTGCTCAAAATAATGGCGGAGTTACATCAGATATGAATGGGTTATATAATACAAATTATGTGATAACCGAGGGAATAAAAAATGTTTTGAGAGGCAATGTTGCCATAGTGCCGTTAACCGGAGCCGACCGTTTGAGCCTTGTAATTCCAATTGTAGCAACACGTAAAAGTAAAATACCGGTAACCAAAGCGAAACCAAATGTAACAAGTACCGGAAAATCATCAATGTCTATTGGCTTATTTGTGTTTGACCCTGAATTCCCAGATAAAACAACAAAACCTTATGGAGCAGGTTCGTATGGATGGAAAATAGCAATAATGCCGGTTGGAGTTGTGCCTGTGGATACTGATTATGCGACTCAAATCCCTGAAAAAAATTCAAAGTTTCAACGTCTTCTCACACTTCCCGATGTAGGCAAGCAGTTTTGGATGATTGCTTATTATTTAAGCCCTACAAATGAAAAAGGAGAAGATGGGGAAGCATTTAATACGCTTATTATTTAAGGAGAAATTATAGTTCATTATTGCATTGACTTTAAAAAGAGGTTTGAGAGGAAGATGCGATAATTTAGCTCCGAAGAAATTCGGGGCTTTTTTTATGCAGACTAATGAACAAATAAACTAATGAACCAGTATTACAATCGTTTGCTTTTTGCAATAAGAGTAGTAGAAACAGTAGCAAGCAATACAATGGAAACCGAACTTATCGGCATCAGAATAGCTGCTACCACAGGCGATAAAATGCCCTGCACTGAAAACGATAACCCTATAAAATTATAGAAAAGAGATATTACAAATGTGGTAATAATTACTTTTTTACTCGCTTTCGCAAGACTGATAAATGCAGGCATTTTGGCAAATGAAGAACCATCGAGAATAGCATCGCAAGCCGGCGAAAAATTATTTGTATCATCCGAAACTGCTATGCCTACATCCGCCTGACGCAATGCTCCCGCATCATTCAGCCCATCGCCAATCATCATCACTTTATGTCCGCTATGCTGCAAACCTTGCACATAATTCATCTTTTCTTCCGGTTTCTGATTAAAAAATAAATCAGCTTTCTTGCCAAATATAGTTTCAAGAGTTGTTCGTTCCGAGTCATTATCACCCGATAAAAGTTTCAGATTTAAAGTTTCAGAAAGTTTCATTACCACTTTATTCAACCCCGAACGATAGGCGTTTGCAAAACTAAAATAACCGATTATTTCTCCATCAATCATCAGAAATACTTTAGCCGAAGTATTGGCAGAGGAAGAAACAGCGCCCGTTACAAAATATTCGGAACCGAGTATCATATATTTTCCATCCACATATCCTTTCGTTCCTTTGCCCGGTATTTCTATAAAATCTTTAACAGTAAATAGTTTTCCTGTTTCAAATTGAGTATGAATCTTTCTGCTCAATGGGTGAGATGATTGCGCAGCAAGCGAAGTAACAAGTTGCAAATCGTATTCTTTTAATTTAGGTCCTACAAAATCAACTGCCGAACCATGCGTAATTGTTCCTGTTTTATCAAAAAGAACAGTATCTGTTTTCGCTAATTTATCAATAACAGCAGCATTTTTTAGATAGAATTTATTACTGCCCAATATGCGAAGAATATTACCTGTCGCAAAAGTATTGGTCAAAAGCAATCCGCAAGGGCAAGCCACAATAAGCACAGCCGTAAAGGCATTCAGCGCTTTGCTGCTGTCCATTATCATCCAGTATCCGGCAGCGGCAAAAGCAATAATCAAAACAATTATTGTAAAATATTTATTTATCCGGTCGATATACGTCTGATTTCCCTCTGTCTGCTGGGCTTTGCTTTCTTTGTTCCAAAGCTGAGTAAGATAACTTTGTGATGTAGGATTAATAATTTCGAGCTCCACAGCACCATCCAGTTGTTTCCCGCCTGCATATATAAGTTCACCTCTTTTCTTGCTTACAGGTTCCGATTCGCCGGTGATAAAGCTATAATCAATATGAGTTTGTTCGCTCAGTAAAACAGAATCCGAAGGAATTAATTCATTATTTCTGATGATAATCCTATTGCCTTTTTTGAGTTGAGATACGGGTAGATTTTCTTCCGTACCATTATCTTTTTTTACGGTAACACCTACCGGAAAGTATGATTTATAGTCGCGTTCAAAAGAAAGTGTTTCATAAGTTCTGTTCTGAAAAAACCTGCCGACAAGCATAAAAAAAGTGATTCCGCAAAGCGAATCCATATATCCGGCACCGGTATGAGTAAGTATTTCATAAGCACTTCGCAGAAAAGTTACAACCAATGCAAGCGCGATGGGCGCATCAATATTCAGGTATTTATATTGAATACTTTTCCATGCAGAAACAAAAAATCCGGAAGAACTATAAAAAAATACTGGTAGAGAAAGTATAAGATTGAGATACCCGAAAAATGTTTTAAGTTCGGGTTGCTCATGAAAATTGCCCAGCGAAAAATATTCAGGAAAACTCAACATCATTATATTACCGAAACAAAAACCTGCAAGTCCTATCTTTATTATCTGAGTTCTGTTTGTTGCCTTTTCGGGTTTGCTTTCCAAATCATTCAGATTTATCAGAGGCTCATATCCTATATGTCCAAGCAATTCCGCTATTTCCGACAGTTTCACTTTCTCACTGTTAAATACAATTGTCGCTTCTTTCTTCAGAAAATTTACAGTCGAACTGATAACTCCTTCATTCAAACGATGAAGGTTTTCGAGCAACCAGATACATGAACTGCAATGTATTTTAGGGATATAAAAAGTTATATGTGTCTGGTGCCCATCAGTAAATCGAATGAGCTTTTTCCTTATTTCTTCATTATCCAGATAACTGTACTTGCCCGAATAAAGAAATTTTGCCGGAGATATACCGGGATTGGTATTAAGATTATAATAGGTGCAAAGATTATTTTCTTTTAAAATATCGTAAACAAGCTTGCATCCTTCGCAACAAAAACTTTTTTCATCAAAATGAATTGTTTCTGCTTTGCAGGATTCGCCACAGTGGTAGCACTCAACAAGCGTAGATTTATCAACTTTGTAATTATTTGGTTTCATAATTTATTAATATTTGACAAATATCGACTTTGCAAAACTATCCCGTTCTGAGGTCGGTCAGACCAAAAACTGACTTTCGTCATATTTTGAAAAAAACAAAGTTTCTATTATTGTAGATTAATTTTCTTAGATTTGCGATGGATAATATAGTAAAAAACAAAATGGATAGTAAAGAAGGTGTTGACGCGCTTTTTTTATTCGCGTCTGAAGGTATTATTGTTGCAAACGAGAGTGGAGAAATTACTCGCGCTAATCCGAGTGCGGAGAGGCTTTTTGGTTATGAAACTGGAGAACTTAAAGGGAAAAAAATAGAATTGTTGATTCCAAAACGGCTTACTCATAAGCATGTTGACCAAAGAGAAAAATATAATCATGCTCCCAGCCCGCGTACTATGGGCGCAGGGAGAGAGTTATATGGATTGAAAAAAGACGGCTCCGAGTTTCCTGTTGAAATTAGTTTGAGCCCTTATATTGGCTTAACTGGCAAATATGTAATTGCTTTTATAATTGATATTACAGTAAGAAAACTTGCTGAAGAAAAACTGAAAGATTATTCAGCAGAGCTTGAAAAACAGGTAAAGAACCGAACTCTTATTTTGGAAGAAGCAATAGAAGAATTAGAGAAAACAAAAATAGATTTACACAATTCACTTAATAAAGAAAAAGAGTTGAATGAATTAAAATCACGATTTGTTTCAATGGCTTCTCACGAATTCAGAACTCCGCTTACAACTATGATGTCTTCTCTAAGCCTGGTTACCAAGTATGGAGAACAAAATGATAAAGAAAGCCAGTTGAAGCATGTTGCAAAAATAAAAACTTCAATAAATAATCTGACAGATATATTGAATGATTTCCTTTCTGTAAGTAAACTGGAAGAAGGGAAAATTGAAAACATGCCGGAAGAAATAAACCTGAAGAAGTTTATTTCAGATGTTATTTCCGAGATGCAATCGATGGCTACCAACGGACAAAAGATAAATCAGTTGCATACCGGCAATGAAATGGTTATGGTAGATAAGAAGCTTTTGAAAAATGTTTTATTTAATCTGGTTTCAAATGCATTGAAATTTTCTCCTGAAGGAGGAATAGTTGAAATAAGTGCACAGGTTTTAAATTCATCAATAAAAATTTCAGTGAAAGATAATGGAATTGGTATTTCCAAGGAAGACCAGAAACATTTATTCGAGCGTTTTTTCAGAGGGCATAACGCTACACATATTCAAGGAACTGGTTTAGGATTAAACATAGTTGCGAAATACGCAGAACTTATGAATGGCTCACTGGACTTTGAAAGCATAGAAAATACAGGAACAACATTTACAATTATAATACCCCAATAAACACATGAAAAAAATATTATTAATCGAAGACAACAAAGATGTGCGTGAAAACACAGCTGAAATTTTAAAGCTGGCAAATTACAATGTATTAACTGCTAAAAACGGCAAAGAAGGCGTGGAGATGGCTCAAAAGGAGAAGCCGGATTTAATTATCTGTGATATCATGATGCCTGTTCTTGATGGTCATGGAGCATTGCACATGCTGTCAAAAAACGAAGAAACAGCAAGTATTCCGTTTATCTTTTTAACAGCAAAAGCGGAGCGAAGTGATTTTAGAAAGGGAATGGAAATGGGAGCTGATGATTATCTTACAAAACCTTTTGATGACGTAGAATTGCTTAATGCAATTGAAAGCCGTTTAAAAAAGAATAATATTCTCAAGAAAGAGTTTTCGAAAAATATTGAAGGCATCAATGACTTTATAAATCAGGCAAAAGGAATTGAATCGCTTAAAAAACTTTCGGAAGAACGAGATGTAAGGATTTATAAAAAGAAAGATGATATATATACCGAAGGCAGCTATCCGAAAGGAATCTATTTTATAAGTAAAGGGAAAGTAAAGATTTATAAAGCCAATGAATTCGGAAAGGAACTAATTACAGAGTTGCACAAAGAAGGCGATTTCTTTGGTTACCTTTCATTGTTACAAGAGGAAAAGCATACCAGTACTGCTACTACCCTTGAAGATTCTCAGATTTACATGATTCCAAAAGAAGATTTTTTCGCACTTATTTACAAAAATTCAGAAGTGTCGAAAAAGTTTATTGAAATGCTTTCTAATAATTTAAGAGAAACAGAATTACAACTTGTAAAATTAGCCTACAACTCTGTAAGGAAAAGAGTTGCCGAAGCTCTGGTAAAACTTTCGGATAAATATAAAAAGGAAGGGGATACTAAATTCAGTATGCATGTTTCCAGAGAAGACCTTGCAAATATTGTAGGTACCGCTACTGAAACTGTAATCCGCACTCTCAGCGACTTCAAAGAAGATAAATTAATTGAAGTAGCAGGCGGAACAATCACTATTCTTAACTACGATAAACTCGCCAGGATGAAGAACTAGAGGTGGAATAACTGATAACAATCATATTCATTTCTGACCTCACTCATTTTGTTCCTAAAGGAACACCATTACTTTTGTTTCATATAATTGGCAAGGAACAAAGTAATGGAAATTTTCAATCAACATCATGAAGCAATAGCTGTTTTAATAGCCCCAATTTTTTGTGGCCTGCAATTCTTTTTTCAAAGATATGATGCCATCTTCCGTTTTGTATTCCCTAGATTAACATTGCTGATTTTTTTATTGTTAGTGCCGCATTCCATGAATCGGTGGTCAGTTGATAATATAATTTTCGGCATAAATAACTAAGCTTAATAAAAAATGAAAGCAATTTTAGTACCAACGGACTTTTCCAAAATCGCACGTAATGCTGTTGATTATGCTGCCGAAATTGCCATACGCACCAAATCAAAATTAATTTTAATGCATATTTACCACGTTCCGGTAGTTTCTTCTGAGGCCCCTGTTATATTGCCGGTTTGGGAAGACATTGAAAAAGACTGCATGCTTTCTTTGAATAAAATAAAAAATAGTCTTCAACGCAAATACGACAAGGAACTTAAGATTGAGTGTATATATCAGATGGGATTTGCAGTGGATGAGATTATTAAACAATATACTGAAGACCGAAACATTGAATTAATAATAATGGGAATGAATGGTGCAGGATATTTAGGGGAAAAATTGATTGGCAGCAATGCAACAGAATTAATAAAACGTTCGAGATGCCCTATATTGGTAATAAATGAAAAGGCGAAATTCAGAATTATTAAAAAAATTGTTTTAGGATATGATTATCAGAATATACCTGACAAATCATTTTTTGATTTACTAAAGAAATTTATTACCCTTTTTAAAGCTCAGTTATACATAGTAAATGTAGTAAAAGAGGTCAAGAAACTTCCTTCAGTTAAAAAGGCAGCCAATGGGGTAGGAATCGAACATCTTCTGGAAGGAATAGATCATTCTTTTCATTTTATTAAAAATGAAGATATGGTTGCAGGTATCAATGAATTTGTTACTCATAAAAAGGCAGACATGCTTGTTTTTATTCCAAAAAAGCATGGATTTTTTGACAGTATTTTTCATGAAAGCAATACTAAACGTATGGCGTTTCATTCTACAATTCCTTTGCTTGCTTTGCATGAATAAAAATAACTTTGAATAGAGATTAAAATAGAAATAAAATTAAAATTCGCAAAAATGAAAATAACCATTAACGACCATAGAAAAATATCTGCTATTCAGGAGGAATTTAATACAGAATTTCCTTATTTAAAAATTGAATTTTTTACCAAACCGCATAAACAAAGTGGTGCATCGCCCAAAAAGTTAATAAAACATTCAAGTAAGACATTGGAAGAATGCAGAACAATTCATAACAAAGGGCATATTACAATAACTTCCAAAATGACTGTTGTAGATTTGGAACAAAGATTTAGTGATGTTTATGGTTTGGGAGTGCAGGTTTTCAGAAAATCAGGTAAAGTATGGTTGGAAACAACAGTGACGGATGGATGGACACTTGAAGAACAAAATAGTCAGGGAGAATCTCTCAGTAAAGTACCGGTTAAATAATTTTCTTTAAGAAAGTCTATTAAACTCACGCAAAGATTTTCTTCCATCAGTATATTCATTTACGAATCATTTTAACTGAATAGCAAATAGTAAACGGCAGACTATTTAAAATTGCTCCAAGTTAAACTGCCTCCAAAATATGTATATAATGTAATATAATTTTAAAGTTATATAAAACATTAAATAATTCAACTACCTATCTTTGTATTTTAATATTATTAGCAAACAGAAATTTTTCATATGCTTTTTACATCTTCATTTGAAATGACAATATCGGTTTTTATATTGGATAATTGAAAAGAACTAATGAAATCTACTGCACTCCATAAGCTTTTAGTTGAAACAGGCGAACTTTATAGGTTTGCAGTTAAATTCTTTCGAGAAGGTTTTAGACCAAGATATGAATTTGCAGAACTGTTAAGGCAATGTTTTTATATCGGAAACAAAACACTTCCTCTTGTGGGGGTAACTGGTTTCATTATGGGGCTTGTTATTACAATACAATCACATCCTTCTCTTGAAGCTTTTGGTGCGCAATCGTGGTTGCCTGCAGTAGTTTCCGTTTCATTGGTTCGGGAAATAGTTCCTGTAATTACTGCGCTGATATGTGCAGGAAAAATTGGTTCGGGCATAGGTGCAGAACTCGGTTCCATGAAAGTAACCGAACAGATTGACGCGATGGAAGTTTCAGGTACCAATCCGTTTAAATATCTTGTTGTAACGCGTGTATTTGCTGCTATGCTCATGCTCCCACTTCTTATTATTGTTTGTGATACAATTTCGTTGTATGGTTCATTTTTAGGAACTAATATGAAACAAATAATTACTTTTCATCTATTCGTCAGTCAGGTGTTCGACAAGCTTACTTTTGGAGATATTGTGCCTTCAATTATTAAATCATTTTTCTTTGGATTTGCCATCGGCATCATTGGTTGTTTTAAAGGATTCAATACAACAAACGGTACAGAAGGAGTAGGCAGGGCAGCTAATTCAGCAGTAGTCGCCTGCACATTTGTGGTTTTTATTATTGATTTAATGGCTGCTCAAATTGCAGATATACTTCATATCACATGAGCGAAAACATAACAAATACTGGGCAACCTGTAATTCAAATCAAAGATTTACAAAAGTCTTTTGGTGATAATTATGTCCTGCGTAATTTTAATCTTGATTTGAATGATGTTGAAAACCTTGTTGTATTGGGCAAATCAGGGTCAGGCAAATCGGTACTTATAAAATGTATTATCGGTTTAATGTTGCCTGATGCAGGAAGTATTCAGGTTTTTGGCGATGAAGTTACCGATCTTTCCCATGATGATTTGGATGTGATGAGAGTGAAAGTTGGTTTTCTTTTTCAAAGTAATGCTTTGTATGATTCCATGACAGTTAGGGAAAATCTTGAATTCCCGTTGAGAAGACATTGGATTAAAACAGAAAAAGGAAGTGTAAATGATTTGGTAATGGAAGCATTGACAAATGTAGGACTTGCGGAAACTGTGGATATGATGCCTGCGGAGCTTTCCGGAGGGATGCGTAAACGAATTGCACTCGCACGAACTCTTATATTAAAACCAAAAATTATTTTGTATGACGAGCCGACAACAGGTCTTGACCCCATAACAGGCAAAGAAATTTGTCATCTGATGCTGGACATTCAAAAAAAATATAATACAGCTTCTATAATTATTTCTCATGATATAAATTGTGTTAAGATAACATCAAACCGTATTGTAATGTTGATTGACGGTGTATGTTATGCAACCGGAACTTATGAAGAACTAAGCAAATCGACGGATATAAAAATTAAACAATTTTTTGATTAAAACAAAAATGAAAGAACAATCAGCAAATAAAGCCAAACTTGGAGCCTTTGTATTAATCGCTACCACCTTCCTCATACTTGGTTTGTATTATATAGGAAGCAAGAAAAATATTTTTCATTCAACAATAAATGTGAGTGCAAATTTTAATAATGTTAATGGATTGGTATCCGGCAATAATGTGCGTTTTAATGGAATCAACGTAGGTACTGTTTCCAAAGTATCTTCTTCTTCGGATACAACTATTAAAGTAGATTTTACTATTGATAAGGAATCCACAAAATTTATAATGAAAAATGCAATTGCATCTATTGGTACTGATGGATTGCTAGGTAATAAACTGATAAATATTTCACCGGGTAAAGAAGGGTCTAAATCTGTGGAAGAAGGAAGTGTATTAATTACGCTGAATCCATTACAGATGGACAATGCCTTGCGAACCCTTACAATGACTAATGATAATTTAAAAGTGATTACTGATAATTTAAAAGGAGTATCCGAAAAATTCAATAATAACAATTCATTATGGCATTTGTTGACTGATTCAACTTTAGCCGAAAATGTTAGAAATGCTGTTATTCGATTTAAAGTTACTGGTGACAATACGGCAGTTATCACAGGGGATTTGAGCAAAATAGTAAAAGATATTAAATCCGGAAAAGGCTCTGTGGGTGCATTGCTTACCGATACCACTTTTTCGCATACTTTAAATCAAACTATAGTAAATATACATTCCATCAGCGATTCGGTTGCTATTATTTCAGGCAATTTCAAAACTATTTCCAATAACTTGAAGAATGGAAAAGGCTCAATCGGTACGTTGCTTACTGATACCATGTTTGTTCATAATCTTAATAAAAGTATGTTGAACGTGAAAGAAGGTGCAGGAAACTTTAATGAAAATATGATTGCTTTACGACATACCTGGCCTTTCAAAAAGTATTTCAAAAAGCAGGATAAAGAGAAAGAGAAGAAATAATACTATTTGGATTTCCAGATTCACGTTCCAAAAAAGCTTCCAAAGCCCAATTTCTCTTCCTTAATAAAGTCAATATGCTATAAAACAGCACTTTAGTTAAAATAATTAGCCGTGGGAACGGTTCCCACGGTAGTGGGAATGGTTCCCACGGTCGTTGGAACGGTTCCAACGGGAACGGGAAAGATTCCCACGGTAATGGGAACGGTTCCCACGGTAATTGGAACCGTTCCAACGGGAACTGGAACGGTTCAAACGGGAGAGGGAACGATTCAAACGGGAGTGGGAATGGTTCCAACGGGAACGGGAAAATTTCCTATGGGCGTGGGAAAATTAGTTTTGGTTCATTTCCGGAATATAAAATCAATCGATTATTCATTATTTCTCGAAATTATTAAAGTTTTTTATTTACAGACTAATGAACCAATAAACTATTCCAACGCCCGTTTATTAAATAAAATATAACCAAAGTGGAAATCAATGGAGAAAGGATTCACCACCTGATCGTAATAATTTACACCAAGGCTCATCGGTCCGATTGGAGTATCCCAAACAATAGCTCCCGACCCAATATAATGTTGCAAAGCAAAAGGAAGTGTATAATCAGTTTTATTATCCGCAGTTCGGATATAAGCCTGATACGGCTGGAAAATATATCCCTCAAAACGTATTTCAACATTTTTTCGAATATTGACGACAAATTTTAAACCTCCGGCAAAATATTCATTGGCACGATAATTTTCCAGAAAAAGCGTTCTGCTATCCATAGTAGGTTGAAAAGCGGGAGCAGATAATACGGTAGCTATATAATTCCTGAATAATGTTTGAGTAGAATAAACACCTTCTCCAAAAAGTCCGATTTTTATCGTTCCTCTCCTATTGAAATATTTTTCACCGGTTAATTTCAATACATAATATTCATGACGATTCGTATAATTATCAACCGTATCAGTAGAAGTAGAACCGGGTTCGTTTTTTTCAACACCGCTTACATAGCGGATTTTGAAATTCAAATATTCTCCTTGATTAGCATATTGTTTTCGGTTCAGCGTATTAATTTCATAATATGCCTGAACTGAATAGAAGTCAAAATCATTTCTGTCGGTAGTGTCTTTGGGAGTAAATACAGTAGTTTGGTAATATTTATCAGTTATTTGCCCGCCACCAGCACCCATCACTACACGCCCTTTTTTGCCAGTAGGCAGGCCGATATTCAACATTGCAAATTCTTCATTTTGCAATAAATATTCAGGTTTTATATCCTGCAGAAACGCGCTGCTGCTCTTATAATAATCAAATTTATTCCATGTAATATCCGGCTCAATATATAGCGGAACTCTAAATGGATAATCAAATCGTGCTTTTATTTGTGCCGAGTTATATAGCTTTCCAAAATATCCATTCGCCATTATTGACGTAGCAAATTTACCAAGTTCATTATATTTTATGCCAATGTATCCCTCACTAATAGGGCGACTTGAGAATACTCCGCCAAAATCGAGAATAAGATGCTTCTCTTTTTTAATGCGCAGGTACAAATCGTAAAATCCTGTTTGAGAATTATATTTTGTAGTAGGGTAAATATATTTTATTTTATTATCTGCCGAAAGACGAAAATATCCTGCTTTAATAGCTTCCAAATCCACTTTGGTATTTTTATTCCGAAGTACTTTCCTTGCATAATCCGATTCGGTCATGTTTAAGCCTTCAATAATAATATTATCGAAAATTACAAGTGGTTCTTTGGCTTTAAAAGCAGTTCTTTTTGCTGTTAATTCTGAAGGAACCGTCCTTCTTTCAACATTTCTTTTTATATAGTCTATTTGCCGAATTGTTGCAGCATATCCGCTATCAATTAATGGCTGCACATTGCTAAAATTAAAAAGACCAACATTTGTTTTCGGCTGAATAATTATTCCATTTTCACATGGCAAATCAAAGTTCGATTTACTTTGCAACATGCTTTTTATTTGTGATAGAATATTGTCTTCATCCGGCGGAGGATTGTTCGAGCTCACGTTTGAGCCAATCATAAAATCAGGATAAAAATCACTATACATAATATTTGAAGGGAAATTATTATACAAACCACCATCAAATAATAATTTTCCGTCCACTAAAATAGGACGAATATAAAAAGGGTACGACATGGAAGACCTTACCGCCTGTGCCAAATCACCGTCTTTAAAAACTATTGATTCTTTCTTTTCGATATCAGATGCAACGCAACGAAAAGGAACAAACAAACTATCGAACTTATAACCGGCAGCTGCGGCAGGTGCTCCGGCAATTTCCATCATCCCAAAATCCATGGAAGTAGGAGAAATAACATTAGTAGGTAAAGCCGAAACAAGAGCAGAATCAAAAAGTCTAACGGTTATCCAGGAAGCATTAGCATCATCACGCTTGAAATAATAAGCATATTTCTGGTCAATTATACCTTCTGACATATTCCTGAATCGCTCAGACTTTACAAGTTCTTCCATTTGCACAGGAGAATACCCCATTGCATATAGCGAACCTACAAAAGCGCCCATTGAAGTGCCTGTAATATAATCAATCGGAATATGATTTTCTTCCAAGGCTTTAATCACTCCAATATGAGCAATGCCGCTTGCTGCGCCACCACTAAGTACCAACCCTACTCTTTGTGCCTGAATTATTTTGAAAGAAAACAAAAACAACATTACAAAGAGTAAACTGTAAGTTGATTGTTTTGAAATACTCATTAGTGCTGATTTATAATTCTCACAAAATTAGTAAGAATAAGTAGGGAGAATATATTCATTAATAATTTTATTCACATTAATAGTTGAATAAGTTTAGTAAAATAGGCAGGAGCCTGCAACAATCGTGAGCCATACCACGAAAACATTTCTCCATCCACAATCATAACTTTTGTACCAGGGCAGACAGCCTGTAGTTCCGCGATATGGTCTTCTTTAAAAGGAAAAGGTTCGGAAGAAAGAAAAATAATTTCAGGATTTGCTTCCTGAATTTGCTCTTTTGTTACTTCAGGATAATGTGAAAATTCAGGAGATGCAAACACATTATTGAAACCACAACGAGTTAACATATCGTTTATAAAAGTATTTCTCCCGGCAACCATGTAAGGTTTTTTCCAAATAAAGTAAGCAATGTTTTTTGGAGAAGAAAATTTATTAGGAGTATTAAAATTATTGAACTTGAATTCAATTTCAATTTTCAAATTAATGCTTTCATTGTATTTCCCGAGCATCGCTCCCAACCTTGTTATCATTTCAAAAGAATCTTTAAGAGTATTGATATCACTCATCCAAACATTAAAATGTTTGTATAATTCCTCTATCTGTTGCTGGTCATTTTCTTCTTTGTTCCCGATAATTAAATCCGGTTCAAGTTGTTTTATTTTTTCAATGTCAATATTCTTAGTGCCGCCAATTCTTGTTTTTGTTTCATGCCATTCTTTTGGGTGAATACAGAATTTCGTAATTCCAATGACGTCATCGTGTAGTCCTAAATCATAAAGTAATTCAGTTTGTGAAGGAACAAGGGAAATAATTCTTTTGGGAGTTTGCGGTAAATCTATTTTTCTATTGAGTTGATCTGTAAAAATCATTCTTTATTTCGAGTAATGTTTTTTTATAAATTCGTTTAATTGTATGCCATCTATTAATTCAATCGAATTGTTTTTTGCAAATTCAATTGCTTCCACCTCAAATTTTCCATTGGTAACAAGATATGCTTTTGCAATCTTTTTATTGGCATAAAATAAAGCATGTAATTTCTTGACATTATTTTCTGTTACCACTGCATTCGCATTATCCACTCTCATTGATTGAATAATAACTTCTGCTATTCCTGTTGGTTTAATTATTTTCGCATACATATAAACTCCGCCATCATAACTTTTTTTATGATGATTCAAATGGTATCCCATCTGAGTAAATAAATCCGAAATGAATTTCTCGAATTCATTTTCATCAAAATTATGAAAATCTTTCCTTATTTCAACATCAGCGGCAATTGCAGGTGCTCGGCGCTTCTTCAAACCGAACAACCCAAAAATTTCATCTTCCGACATCAGTTTGTCAAGATTTACTTCTTCACTCAATTCATCTACAATAATATTAAACAGACTTTTCTTTGTTTCCAGAATATCAAATATTCTTCTCTCTATAGTATCTTCAGCCAAAAGCATTGTTTCAAAAACTGTTTTCTCCTGACCAATCCTATGTGCCCTTCCTGCTGCTTGTGAAGATACTGCAGGGTTCCACCACAAATCAAAATGAAAAACATAATTCGCGCGTGTCAATGTAATGCCCGAATTTCCTGCCTTTAACGAAATTAGCATTATTTTATTTTCTGTATTGTTAGCATCCTGAAATGTCCGTACCATTGATTCTCGTTGATTCAAATTAAGTTGCCCATGATAATATAACGGATGAAATTCTTTCAAATGTGGCAGCAATGGTTCTAATGTTTTCTTCGGAAACTGAGAAAAAATTAACGCTTTATCACCTTGCGAAGTAAGCTCTTCCAGTTTTTCTTTCAGATATTCAAGTTTGGAACTTTCCTGTGTCTCAGGGTCTAAATTACAAAGCTGTTTTAGTTTTGTTATCAATGCAAATATATGATGAACCGTCACATCATTTTTTCCTTCCAAATCAAGTATTCCGGTCGCTTCAGCGTGGTCATATTTTCTTCGCTGACTTGGTGACAGTTCCAGCCACTCAAACTTTTGTTGTATAGGTGCCAAATCTTTTAATACATCATCTTTTTTTCTCCTGATAAACTTCGGCCTGTATCTTTTTATCACTTCCTGAACATTCCGTTTATCCATATCCTTAAACATTTCTTCTTCCAATGTTTCGCAGACAGTAACCAAATCTTTCAGTTTGTTTTCCATCGGAGTGCCGCTCAATGCCCATTTATATCTTGCATACAGCGTTCTTAATGCTTTTGTTGTTTTTGTTTTTGGATTTTTAGTCTTCTGAATTTCATCAAAAATAAGCACGTCAAAATGCGTTCGCGCCCGGTCATCTTTTAACGGATAGAAAAATTCATAATGACACTTCGGACATTCCATGGTAGTATAATGCAACTCGAAAGGAATATCCAGCTCCCAGTCACATCCCGGATTTATACATACAAAATGATGACCGTACGAATCCACTTTCAACCCTTTTATTTCAATGGTTCTTTCCAAATCTTTTTGCAACGATTCATAAACGCATATATATATATGTGCTCCTGTATGCCAAAGATGATAACGGTTTGCAGGCCCGCCTTCCAGTTTTAATGCTTTTAATTCCGGAGCCCATCGGCATAATTCATTATACCAATTGGTAAGTAATGCTTTCGGACATACAATACAACAGGTAGTTATTTTTCCTGTAGCGAATAAAACCTTCAATGCTACAATCGCCTGAATCGTTTTGCCCAGACCCATTTCATCTCCCAATAATGCAGAAGGATTATCCAGCAAAAATTCAATTCCTTCCGGCTGAAACGCTAATAATGGGCGAGGAAACACAATTGGATTATCAAAAGTTTTCCCCATTGGAGGCTGTAATGCAGGAAATATTAAATCGAAAACATCAAACACATCAAATTTATTTTTATCTCTATATTGCTGTTCAATCACAGGTTTCTCTTCTATTATTTCCTCAATCTCCTCTATTTCTTGTATTTCAATTTCCTCTGTTTCGGTTTTCTCTATTATATTTCGTTGCTTATATACTTTCGCCACAAATTCTTTTGGAACTTCCCTTGAATATATTTTCCCTCTTATTGCCGGCTTCTTATATTTCATCACGAAATTTTCAATCTCCGGATACAAGTCTGTTAACTCATTTACACTGCTCAAATCATGAATCAATATTGAATCAAAACCAACTTTTATTAATTTGCTTTTCGGCTCTTCAAGTTCTGCGTCAACTACAACAGAAATACTTGTTATGGAAATATTTTCCGGCGAGTAGCAATAATCCTGGCTTAATGTAACATTCGAAAGTAAAAAATCTTTACTCGAACGATAGGAGGGAGGCTCTAAAAAAAAATCTATTTCATTAAAAGTTACAGTAATTTTTTCTTTAACAGGCGCTACAGATTTGGCAATATTTAATTTCGTCTTTTGGAAAAACGAAAGTTTATCCGACTTCATTTTTATTTGAATTTACTATCACTTTTTCCTAGTATTTCCACCGATTTTTTCATCCTTTCAAACGGCTCGTACAAGTCAAAATTAGTGAACACTGATTTAATATCTTCCAGTGAATTTGTAGTATCTTTTTTCAAATAATCAGGGTGATATTCAAGTTCTACTGGCTCGTAAGTACCATATTCATTCACTACCAGTATTTTTCCTTCTTTTGTGTTTTCCATTATTTCTCCCGTTACTTCCTCTTTCGATGCCCTGTTAATAAGAATTGTGGGCACATCAATCTTTTTACGGATTGCAATCAGGTAAGGAACATTCACAAAAATAAAATCAGGCGTATTTGTTATCGATTTTAAAAGTGGTATAGCGCAAAGTTCAATACCAATGTACGGTTCCAGCCGTTCACCATAAAGTGCTTTTTGTATCGCAGTTGCTTTTACCGAATGAGTACATTTAAATTCCAGAGGTATTCCGTAGTGGTCAGTAATCAGTACAGTTCCCACATAACTGTCTTTTACTTCTGTTTCGTAAAGTGAAACAAATCCTATTTTCTTTTTAGACATGATAATTAGTTTAGATTTATTTTTTCATTTAATAATAAACGAAGAAAACAAATTGCTAATTCACGTTCTTAATTTCAACAAAGGTAACAATTAAAGAAGGGCAAGTCAATATACTTTTCCTCAACAACTAATCCTTTAATATAGCACTTCACACATTGGCACCCTTCTCTTTTTTTCAAGGAGAAGGGCCGGGGATGAGGTCTTCGTAACTATTAAAGATTCAATACTCGTATTAATAAAAAATCTCCCTGAAATCAAATGTTCCAGAGAGATTTTATTAATTGATTATTTATCGATTACCTTATTTCGTCAACGCATTTATTATATCGTATCTCGTAATAATATACGTTTTATCAAGTTTAAAATCACGAACCAAAACAGCCGGATTATTGTCCGTAATCATCCCCGACAGCGAATCCACAGGAGCCGAAATATCTACAAAAGGAAATGCAGGCTGCATAATTGTTTCAATCTTCTGATTTTTAATATCAGAGTTGGCAATTACCTTAGCAAACAGCAAACTCTCATTCAGCGACCCCACAATCCGTTTATCATTCGTAACCGGTATCTGCGAAATATCCATCTTGCTCATCAGTTTCACTGCACTTTCCACAGTATCATTAGCCTCCACAGTTATCAGTTTTGCATTCGTATGTTCATTCACAAGGTCTTTCGCAACCAGTCCTTTTTTATCAAAGAAACCTTTTTCACGCATCCATTCTTCGTTGAACATCTTGCCTAAATAACGAGTTCCATGATCATGAAAAATTACAACCACCACATCCGTTTCCTTCAATTCATTTTTCAATTGCATCAGCCCCGCCATTGCCGACCCAGCTGAGTTTCCTGCAAATATCCCTTCCTGTTTTGTTATTTCACGCGTCATTATCGCCGCATCTTTATCCGTTACTTTCTCAAAGCGGTCGATAATATTAAAGTCAACATTTTCAGGCAAAAAATCCTCACCAATCCCTTCCGTAATGTACGGATATATCTCATTCTTATCAAAAATCCCAGTCTCCTTATACTTCTTAAATACCGAACCATACGTATCAATCCCCCATATTTTCACATTCGGATTTTTCTCCTTCAAATATTTTCCTGTTCCGCAAATCGTACCGCCAGTGCCCACTCCCACCACCAGGTGAGTAATTTTACCTTCCGTCTGTTCCCATATTTCCGGCCCGGTCTGCTCATAATGCGCCTGACTGTTGCTCAAATTATCATATTGATTAGGCTTCCAAGCATTCGGAATTTCATTCACCAACCTCGACGACACCGAATAATAACTCCTCGGGTCTTCCGGCTCCACATTCGTAGGGCATACAATCACATCCGCACCGAAAGCACGCAAAGCATCCACTTTTTCTTTCGATTGTTTATCTGTAGTAGTAAAAATACATTTATAACCCTTTATAATCGAAGCAATCGCCAGTCCCATTCCCGTATTTCCACTCGTACCCTCAATTATCGTTCCGCCCGGTTTCAAACGCCCATCCTTCTCAGCATCTTCAATCATCTTCAGCGCCATCCTGTCCTTAATCGAATTGCCCGGGTTAAACGTTTCCACCTTGGCATACACAGTAGCTTTCGCGTCCTTAGTTATATTGTTTATTCTCACCAAAGGTGTGTTACCAATGGTTTCCAGAATATTATTACTTGCTTTTCTATACTTCATTATTATTATTTATTAATACGTTTTTAATTTTCAGGGTGCGAAAATACAAATATTAAGCAGATATTATTTACTGAAATAAAGATAATCCTACCGATAACTATTTGCGAGAATGTTAAGTTATAATCGTTATTGAATACTGATAATATCAGCTATTTCGTTTCTTCCTCTCAAACCCAAACTCAAGAATCCTGTCAATAAAGTCATACGGTTTATAACCTTGTATCGCCGTCTGATGAAAGATGCAGGTAGCAGGCGTCATCCCCGGCAACGAATTTACTTCAATAAAAATAACTTCTATTTTACTCAAATCATATATGCGCACAAACGCATCAATCCTTGTATAACCGTTTATATTAAGCAGTTTTGCGGCTTCGCCAAATGTTTTTTTCACCTTGTCGGATATCAATTGTCTCACCGTAACATCAGCCGAATAACGCGCCGGCGTTATGTTCTGCCCTTGTCCTGCCAGAAATTTTTCTTCCAGCGATAATACTTCTCCTTCCGATAATGCTTCCGAAGCTTCAAATACTTCATACTCCACTTCTCCTTTAGCATTATATTTAGTAAGCATTCCGCCTGTTATTTCCAGAAAATGAGTTGCATCCCGTTTGCTTATTAATTCCTCTACCAACAAACATTTTTTCATAGGAAACTCCTCCTTATCCTTTATATGCAGCACATTCGCAGCATCAGTTATTAATGCTTCATCCTTCCTGAAAATCAAAGAAGCAAAAGCTTCCAGTTCTTCCACCGTTTTTATTTTCTTTACAGCCGACGAACAGCCATCATCCACAGGCTTTGCAATAAAAGGAAAATGAATTTTATTCTTTATATTTTCCAGCACCTCAATTTTATTATTCAACCATTCTTCTTCCGAAATAAGAAGATGCTCGGCAACCAGAAAACCATTTTGTTTTAAAATCTCATTCGTTTTATACTTGTCAATCGTAATCTGCGAACTCGCCACACCCGAGCCGTTATAAGGCAATCCAACCTTCTCCAGATTTGCCTGCACCGCACCATCTTCACCCGGACGACCGTGTAACGCAATGAATACAGCATCTACCATCTTCGCCAGGTCAGTATAAGTAATTCGTTTTGGCTTCACCAGATTATCCTCAGCGCCATATTTGCCTGTAATGGCAGCACATTCACCAATAATTTCCTTTACCAGTTCGTGCACTTTATAATGTTCAATCTTATCTTTAATATCATCTGCATTATCTTTCAGCAAAATATTAATCGGAATCTGATACATAATATGTTCGTCCGCATTGCCTGTCAGAAACACCGGAATAGGCTCGTACTTAGCCGAAGAAGCAAGTTTCTCATAAATATTTCTGCCGCTATCTACAGAAATATGTCGCTCCGAAGAATAGCCGCCAAGTATCACAGCCACTTTTATTTTCTTTGTAGATGAAGTTTTATCTTTTGTTATCGCCTTATCCAAATCCGCCATCAGCGCATCATACAAGCCATTGTTTTTACTGGCAAGTATTCGTTGCGACAAAGACTGACGGATAATATAAGTTAAAAACTGTGAAGGATTCAACCCAATCTCAGCCGCCTGATGAAAGAAAAAAGAACTCGGCATCATACCGGAAGTTGTATTCGGATCATTCAAAAATATCTTTCCTTCCTTCGAAATAAAACCATCAATACGCGCATACACATCAAAGCTCAGTTCATAAAACAATCGCTCGCATTCCTTCCGGATAGCCTGTATCTGCTCATTAGGTAAATCAATCGGTGTAATCTTTCTTGATAATCCCGGTAAATATTTACTCCTGTAATCAAATAATTCTTTCCCCTTCCTTATCTCTGTAGGTGGTAACGCTATTGCTTTTCTATTTTCAACCTGCGCCACAATACATGAGAATTCTTTGCCTTCAATAAATCCTTCCACCAGCACTTTGCTTTCTCCATCAAGTGCTTCGAGCACTGCTCCTTCTTTTTCATTTTCAAAAAGAGAATCCAGATACTCAATTAAATCTGCAGGATGACAAATTGTTTTCTTTTCAGGATATGTCGAAGTCCAAACTACGAGAGGCATTCCTATACCTTCACGAATATCAGCCATTAATCGTATTAAACTTGTCTTGTCTTCAGAGGATAAATTTTTCCAGTCATTCGCATCTATCCACTCGGTAAACAAAGCTTTTCCGATTGCTCCCATCAATGCAATGTTATATTCATCATTGTCGTGCAAAATAGTAACACCAATAGACGACCCTTGATTAGCGGGTTTCACCACCATCGGGAAACCAATTTCCTCCTTTGCTTTTCGAATTGGTTCTTTACAATTTCCACTGATAAATTCTTCTCTGTCAATAGTAATATACTTCGGACTATTAAATCCTGCATTCACCATCAGCCTCTTTTGCACCGATTTATCAATGCCGATGGAAGATGGTAAAATCCCCGAACCGGAATAAGGAATATTTAAATATTCAAACAATCCCTGTATCCTGCCATCCTCTCCATACGGGCCATGCAGACATAAAAAAGCGAAATCGAAATGATTCTTCAACTCATTTGGCTCAATCTTTTTCCCGATTTTATTAATGAGTTTTAATTGTTCGGCTGAGGATAAATCACCTATCTGCTCAGCATATATCTGGAAGTCGCCTTTCTTATTAGGAATAAATTCAGCAGGCGGATAAAAGTCGCGAATACTGCCTTTATAAACGTATCCCCAGTTAAGCAAAACAAAATTGCCGAAACTGTCCACAAAAATCGGAACTGCCTCAAACAATGATTTATTGAGATTATCATACACTGTTCTACCGCCTGCAAATGATATTTCACGCTCCTTGGAGAACCCTCCGAATATTATTCCTATTTTCATAAATAAAATTTATTCCTAATAAAAGAGGAATGAGTTTCGATAATTAAAGTAATGCAAATGTAAGTTATTGAAGTGGGGGATTCAGGCAAGTTTTTGCAAGTATTCAACAAGTTTATTAACTGCCATTGCCCGATGAGATATTTTGTTTTTTTCGCTTAATTCCATTTCAGCAAACGTACGGGAATAACCATCAGGTATAAATATCGGGTCGTACCCAAAACCATTCGAACCGCGTTTTTCATGCAGAATAGAACCATGCATCAATCCATCAAACTGCATTTCACTGCCATCAATAACAAGTGAAATCACAGTTTTAAATCGCGCCTTCCGGTGGGCAATTCCGTCCATTTCATTCAGCACTTTTCTTATATTATTTTCTTCATTCATATCCTCACCTGCATATCTCGCCGACCTCACACCGGGATTTCCACTCAATGCTTCAATCTCCAAACCGGTATCATCAGCAAAACAATTATGATGATATTTTTCGTAAACATAAAAAGCTTTTTGCGATGCATTGCCTTCAATCGTTGGAGTTGTCTCAGGAATATCTTCCATACAATGTACATCATGTAAACTTAAAACACGAATTGGATTTGGAATGAGTAACTGGATTTCAGCCACTTTGTGTTTATTTCTGGTAGCGAATACAAATTTCATGAGGAGGAGGCATTAGTTAGAAATAAATTTAATGGTTAAAGTTACTTCTTTTTTGAATTGGTTCCAAAATAAAAAACCTCTTTCAGAAATCTAAATTCTGAAAGAGGTTAACAATTATTTTAGTTCGATTATTTTTTCTTCGCCGGTGTTTGTTGCTGACGCTCTTTTGTCATTTGTTCCAAACGCTCCTGAAACTTTGACTTTGTAACAGGTTTCTTTTTATTGGCTTGAATTTTTGCATGCAATTTATCATGGTCAATCACAAATTTCTGCATCACCCAAGTCTGTCCAAAAGTAATCATATTGGCAAGGAAATAATACCAGCTTAATCCTGCAGAGTAATTATTCAAGAAACCGAGGAACATAATCGGCATCAAGTACATCATCCATTTCATACCCGGCATTTGTTGCTGAGTGCCCATCAATTGACTGTTGCTCCAGGTATATAATAATGTGGAACCAGTCATCAATAAAGCAAACAAGCTAACATGGTCGCCATACCATGGAACGGAAAAACCAAAGTTGTAAACCGAATCGTAAGACGATAAATCATGCGCCCAAAGGAATCCCTGCTGACGTAATTCGATAGACGCAGGGAAGAAGTTAAACAAAGCTATAAGTATAGGCATTTGAAGCAGTACTGGAATACAGCCTGCCATCGGATTAACACCTGCCTGCTTGTAAAGAGCCATAGTTGCCTGTTGTTTTTTAACAGGTTCTGCATCCTTAAACTTCTCGTTTAATTCATCAATCTCAGGTTTCAATACTTTCATTTTTGCAGACGAAAGCACTGTTTTATAAGCTATCGGCAACAATAATAATTTAAGAATAATAGTAAGTACAAGAATAATAATTCCATAATTCCAATTAAAACTATTCAACACATTAAAAATTGGAATAACAAGGAAACGATTAATCCATCCGAATATTTTCCAGCCAAGATTTATTTGTCGTTCTATATCAACATCATATTTTTTGAGTGTTTGATAATGGTTAGGACCGAAATAAAAACGCATTCCAAATGATTCATTTGGTAAACCTTTATAAGGAATAGAAAATGTTGCGGCATAATTTGCTATATATTTAGCAGAAGTTTTTTCCATTGCAGATTCTACTTCCGTATGTTTTTCAAATGTATTATCGGCAATAATAATCGAAGTAAAAAACTGCTGTTTAAAAGCCACCCATTTCATTTTAGTATCAAATGATATCTTATCTTCCGTACCTTCACTTATCTTTTTAACCCCATCTTCAATTGTATTATAATAGATGGTGGAGGCACGTTGTTGGTTTTGTTTATTTTGTTCCTGCGTAGGTGTTTTCATTTGCCAGTTAAGCTCTATTTCCCCTTTGGTTGCAGGGATTACGCTTTGCATACCTACCGTATTTATTTTACAGCCCATCATATATTCATCTCCAGTAAGAGTATAAACATATTCAATGTATTTTTCTTTACTGCCTGCATACAATCTCATAGCAAGGCTTTTGGAAGCTTTACCTGTCAGGATAAATGCATCACCTACTGGAGTAAAATATAATGAATCTGTTGCAAATGACTTATTATAGGTGGCAAATGTTAGCTTTTGAGTAGAAGAATCTGCATTAAATAACATCAAAGGCTTGCCATCATATGTTTTATATTTCTTTAATTCGACAGAAGAAATGCGTCCTCCTTTCGGAGAAACATTTACTTTCATCACTTCATTTTCAAGTACAATTGTTTTGTTATCACCAGTGGAAGCATCAGCAAAATCGCCATATACAGATTTCTTAAGAACAGATTTGGCCGAATCGCTCAGGTTAACAATTGAATCTGTTGAGATTCCTGAACCTGCAGTATGAGTTGATTTATTAGTTTTGTGAGTTGTTGCAAGGGTTTCCTGAACTTTCACATAAGCAAGAGTAGAATCCTGCATACGTTTTTGAATTGCAAGCTGTTCCGCACTTGGTCTTGAAAAGTACATCCAACCCATTAAAATACCGCCTATTATTACAAGACCTATTACTGAATTTTTATCCATTTATTTTTAATGTAAAACTGAAATTTAAGGGCGCAAAGATAATAATAATTTGATGTTAAGGCAGGTTAAATAAAGTGAATAAAATGAGGTGGAAAACCTTACTTTTCAACGATTACAAACTCGGTTCTTCTGTTCTTTGCACGCCCTGCTTCCGAAGAATTATCAGCTATAGGTTTTGTGGCACCGAATCCCTTAAAGGCTATCAAACGTTTTTCAGCAATTCCTTTTGCAAGCAATAAATCACGAACTGTAAATGCTCTGTCTGTTGACAAAGCAAGATTTGCTTTGTCATTTCCTACATTATCAGTATGTCCGTGAATTTCAATTTTCATTGAAGGATGCGCTTTCAAAAACTCGACAAACTCATCTATAACAATATTAGAGCGAGGATCGAGAACCGATGAATTGGTCGCATAATAAATATTGTTAAGTAAATAAGTTTGCCCAACTTTGATAGTATCGGCAGTTACTTTTACTTTAACAGGTTTAGCATTCACTATTGAATCCTTATGAATTAACTGAGAACTGAAAGCGTAATTTTCCTTTTTAACTTCCACAATCAAATCATGTTTTTCCTTTCTGTCAACAACCACCGAATATTCGCCGGTAATAGTATCTACCATCGCTTTAGTAGTTTTCTTTGTGGTGGCATCTTTCACTTCCACATCAAATTTCTTAGCCGGTGCGTTCCCTAAATCTTCAACCTTTCCTTTGATAAAAGCTACTTCATCAGGTCGCGCCTCTTTATACAAATCAAATGCGTAAATATCATATCCCCCAATAGATTTATTTTTCATTTGCGAATGAACATTGGAAGCGAAGTAGCCAAGATGCCCGTCGGTACTAACAAAAAAGCCTAAGTCATCCGAATTGGTATTGATCGGAACTCCAATATTTTTAGGCTCTGACCAGGCACCTTTCTCATTTTTACGGGAAAAGAAAATATCAAATCCTCCAACACCGGGCAGTCCGTTTGAAGAAAAGTAGAGTGTTTGAAAATCGGAGTGAATAAAAGGTGACTTTTCATCTCCATTGGTATTAATAGTCTTACCGAGATTTTCAGGCTTGCTCCATTGGTTTGTAACTTCATCTTTTACTGTTACATATAAATCAACACCACCATAACCGCCTTTCCGGTCACTTGCAAAATACAATGTTTTACCATCGGAAGCTAGAGTAGGCTGTGAATCCCAGTAAACAGGATCGTTTATTCCCGGCACTTTCTCAGGTTTTGTCCAGACTCCGTCCACCAAATCTGAATAATATATATCACAATTTCCTGCCGCTCCTTTTTCATCCTTACAAATTGTGAAATACAAATGTTTATTGTCAATACTTATTGTTGCACCGCCTTCATTGTTCCCTGTATTAAATGGAGGAGGCATTGCTCCGCCTTTACTGAATTTATGAGTTACACCATCTCGTTTACTTAAACTAAAAACTTCTATTTCGTTATCGTATGTTGCACCTGATATTCCAGTTTTGCTTTGATATGGCATTCGGCGTGTGAAATACATTGTTTCATCATCCGGAGAAATTATCGGCAGGTACTCATCACGCTCTGTACTTATTCCTTCCACAGGTTTCGGATCGAAGGGAACAGGATGATTGAATATTTCATTATACACTTTTGCATAACTCATCATATCCTTTGCCTGCGACATAAATGCAGGATAATTTTTATTGAATTTAGTATCATCATCCGATTTATAATTCATGAAACTTTTTAAATATTTTGCACAGCTATCCCATTTTTCTTCTTCATAATAAATAAAACCAAGATAATAATACGGATCGGAATGATACTTTGGACAGATTTGAATTACCTTCTTAAAATAAGGCTCAGTAGGCTTAAAAGGTGCGTTCTGATAAATCAATGTTTTTATTTTTTCTTCAGCATAAGCAAAATTGGCATCTACATAATCTGGTTCCAAATCAAGTGCTTTTTTAAGATAATCAAGCCGTTCTTCTTTTTTATTTTTCTTATCGATACCTTGTTTATAAAGAGCTACTGCTTTAGCATTATCAATTTCCTGACAAGGTTTTTCGTCCTGTGAAAAAGAATTGAAATAAATAAAAGTGAAGAATAAAAAGAGGATGGTTTTGTACATATATTTTTTGTTGCTACCTCACCCCCAGCCCCTCTCCTTGAAAAAAGGAGAGGGGTGACGGAATGTGAAGTACTTTGTTTTTACATTTTATTTGTTTTATTTCTTAATAAATGATCTGCTAAAACGAGTGCAGCCATAGCTTCTATAATAGGCACTGCGCGTGGCAATACGCAAGGGTCGTGCCTGCCTTTGCCTTGCATTTCTGCCGGTTCTCCTTTTGAATTTATTGTTTCCTGAGATTGCATAATAGTAGCGACAGGTTTAAATGCTACTCTGAAATAAATATCTTCTCCATTTGATATTCCTCCTTGAATTCCGCCGCTGTTATTGGTTTTGGTTTGATGTCTCATCATCATTTCATCAAGACTGGTGTTCGGAATAAAAGCATCATTATGTTCACTGCCTTTCATTTTTACTCCTTCGAAACCGCTGCCATATTCAAAACCTTTTACTGCATTGATGCTCAGCATTGCTTTTCCTAAATCAGCATGAAGCTTATCAAACACAGGCTCGCCAAGCCCTGCAGGTGTTCCTTTAATTATGCAGCTTATTATTCCGCCTATTGTATCTCCTGCTTTGCGAACCTGCTCGATGCGCTGAATCATTGTTTCGGCAATTAATTTATCGGGACAACGGATGGCGTTTGATTCTGTCATTGATAAATCGAGTTCGTGATAATCCTTCAATAATTTAATATCACCAACCTGCGAAGTGTAGGCATTTATTGATATTCCGGACTGTTTCAATATTAATTTTGCAATTGCTCCTGCCACCACTCTGCTTATTGTTTCGCGGGCAGATGACCGTCCGCCGCCACGATAATCTCTTATTCCGTATTTTGTCTGGTAAGTATAATCGGCGTGAGACGGGCGATAGATGTCTTTTATATGTTCGTAATCCTGCGGTTTTTGATTTTCGTTTTTAATAATAAAACCTATTGGAGTGCCTATGGTTTTGCCGTCGAGAATGCCGGAAAGAAATTGAACTTTGTCGCTTTCTTTTCGTTGCGAAACGATGTTGGATTGCCCGGGTTTTCTGCGTTCCAATTCATGTTGAATAAAATCGAAATCAATGACTAATCCGGCAGGACAACCGTCAATTATTCCGCCGATGGCTTCTCCGTGAGATTCGCCAAAAGTGGTTAATTTGAAAATTGTTCCGAAAGTATTGCCGCTCATTTTAATTAGTTCAAAATTGTAAAGTTCAAAGTTTGAAAGTTGCGCGGCAAAATTAAGGATAATAAGTGTGTGAATTTTTATTGGTTGATAAATAATGAAGATATGTTATTTTATTTTCTGCATAGGGAGCAAAGTAGGTACGGATAACTAATAGTACGAATTTACGAATCGCGGTGTTTATTCCTTCACCATCATTTTTGTAAGCACTTCTTTTTCCGAAGAAACTTTTACAAAATATATTCCCGTTGGCAAATCTATATGAATTTTATTGCCATCTCAATTTTTTCAATTCAAAAATAAATTATCAACCCAAAACGTAGTACTATTCGTCATAGTTGTGGTTGAGTCTTTGAATTTCCCTCCAATAATTGTTATAAGAGCAGAATCAATTGTTGAGTTTGATTGTGAAATTGGAATGTTAACTAAAGTCCAATTGTTTATTGTTACAGTGCTTTTCCAATTTCCTTCATCAACTGTTACTCCTCTATTCAACAACTTGATTCCGATGTACACAGTATCTGTACCATGTATATTGCACTTAATATATCCATGCAAATTATTAGGATGGTCAGTGATTGCAAATTTATTTTTTAACCATGTTGGTGCAGCTCCCAAAATCGGTGGAGTTAAATTATATATTAATTTTACACTGTATTTTCCATGATATACTTCAAGGGAATCTTCCTGAGCTATATTCATTTCGTAAGGTGGTGTGCATGGCGGGCAGCTATTAGTTTTCCAATTTTGAGGGAATTGTAACCAATCCCAATTTTCAAAATCACCGTTTGGAATAACTACATTAATTATTGACTGGTCTTTTTTACATGAGACATTCACAAAAAACAGTATTCCAATAAATAAAAACAGGTACTTTTTCAATTGTGAGGATTTGGTTTTACAAAACTAATCAATCTATCTTATTCCTTCACCATCATTTTTGTAAGCACTTCTTTTTCCGAAGAAACTTTTACAAAATATATTCCCGTTGGCAAATTGTTTGTTATGATTTCGGATTTAGTATTGTTGATTTCGGAATGAAAAACTTCTTCGCCAAGTACATTATATATATGTATGGTTTTTAGTTGTGGATTATTGCTTGTAATTGTGAAGCTGCCGTTATTTGGGTTTGGCGAAAGTTCTAATGTTGTTTTGTTTTGGAGTTCTTGGATGCCTACTGGAATAAATGAAGGACAAGAAGCCCCATTTGGGTAAACATTATTTCCAGATTTAAAACAATTAAGTGATGTTAAATAATATCCGCCTGACGATAAAATCATTTGAGGCTGAAAAAAAGTTAACCCATTTGAGCCTCCCATTCCTTCAATAATATAATTTCCCTGATGATTACTCGGCATATAAGGCATATAAAATTTGCGAACAGGGATTCCAAAAAATATAATACTTTTTACGGAATCAATAATTCTACATCCACTAAAACCACTATTGTAGCCAGGAATAAGTGGAATCGTATCTCCTGCGATGAGATTAAAATTGTATAACAGTATTTCAGGTACATAAGTGCCGGTATCATTTTTCATAAATAGTTTTCTCGTTACTGTATCATATCGAATAAATTTTAGAGTTGTACCAACTGGATAAGTAGTGCCATTATAACAAGGATAATAAGTTTGAATAGATACCTGACTCAAGGCAAATAATTTTTTATAACTAATACTATTTATTACCGTATCTCCTTGTATTGAATCATTCTCCAATGTGTTTTGAGTTGTACACATATTAGGTTCATAGCTTTCCTGTGTATAATATGACCAAACAGAGCCATCAACAAAAAAATTTGGTACTTGCGCCTTTACATTCACAAAAAACAGTATTCCAATAAATAAAAACAGGTACTTTTTCAATTGTGCGGATTTGGTTTTACAAAACTAAACAATCTATCTTATATATAAGAGTGATTTTTGGAAATAAGTCGTCTTTTGCTTTCAGGACGTCATCTATTTTGAAATGAACCAAAATCGTCCGACATATACTTTACAAATGCCATAAAAAAGTAATAAAACACTATTTTAACATTTAACTTTAATATGATTTCTAAATTTTAAGTGTTTAATTATTGATTGATTTACTTATTATCACTGTATTAAATTGATATTTTGAACGCAAAAAAGCCTTTTTTGGACATCTTTGAAGATTTACTGAAACTCTTCAAAGATTTACTGAAAATCATTTAACATTTTTACAAAATCTTCACTGATTTCATGAATCATTCAAAGATTACTTGAAATCATCACAAATTTTCTGAAAATCATTGTAAGTTTTCCGAAAATCTTTGCAAATTTTCATCATCGTTTGATTGTTTTCCGAAAATCATCACAAGTTTTCCGAAAATCTTAACAGATTTTCAGAAAAATGGAGAAGAAGTGCTTTTTCACCTTTTAGAAGTTTAGTTGAAGAATAGTTGAGCATTTCCCTAAAAGTTAAAACAAAAAGTGGTCTTAAAAAAACTCTATAAAAGATGGCTGAAAATAAAAACTGGCAGAAAAGGAATTTTATACAAAGCTAAATTTGTTGAATTAGGAGAAGAAAGGGAAAATATTTTTTGGCGAAAGTAAATCTGGAAATAGGTCAATCGAATCCCACAACTTATTTTATCAGTTTATTTATTAAACTAACTTTGCAGCCTGTAACAATCATTTTATTAATGAAAAAATTATTCTTCCTGATTCCTTTGCTTATTGTTTTTTTGATGACAAGCTGTTCCATCCAAAAACGTCATTATATGAATGGATACAGCATCCAATGGAATAAAAAAATAAATGCCAATAAAAATACTGCCCCTGAAAAGGAGACAACTGATAACGAAAAAAATATTTCGAATGATATTTCCGCTTCTGCCGGCAACGACATAACGCCGATAATTATTGAAAAACCTTCACCATTAATCTCAATTGAAAAACCTGTTGCGGTAAGCGATTCATGCGACGTAATACGATTAAAAGACAAATCAGTAATTCATGGAAAAGTAACCGAGATAAATAATTCGTCAGTAAAATATAAAGATTGCGACGATGTTAGGGAAGTAATAAGAACAATAAGTAAAGATAAAATAGCAGGAATTACTTATAGCAACGGGAAGGAAGAGAATCCGGAAGTGCTGAAATCATATAAGGAACCGGAACCGGATGATTATAGATTAAAAGATTCCAATAAAATGGTCAAACATTCTGAAACAGAAAATATAGCAAAAAGTTCCAGGAACTTTGGTTTGGCTGCTTTAGGGTTTATTTTAGCTGCACTTCTATTTATTTTACTTGGGGCATTTGCTCTGCTTACAGTAGGAGTTGGCGGAGCTGCATTGATAATTTTAGGTTCGGCTCTTTACATTGCAGCAATCGTACTTAGTATTATGGCTATTACGAGAGCAGTGCGTACTTTTAGATATATTCGGGATAATCCTAGAGATGTTATTTATCGTCATTATGCAATAACAGGTTTGGTATTGGGCATAATTATTTTAGGATTGTTTGTAATAATACCTTTTATTGCAAGTTTATAAAAGAAAGAAGTCAGCAATCAACTAATCGTTAGCGTCCATACGGGTAACTGTAAGTACACCATTTACCTTTTTAAGTTTTTTCATCAGTTCGGTAAGATGATTTGTATCCTGAACGAATACCATAACTGTGCCGTCGAAAGTGCCGTCGTTAGTATCAAAATTGAGTGAACGCATATTTACATTCAACTCATTCGAAATAATTTTTGTAATATTATTTACAATACCTACTTCGTCAATACCAGTAATTTTAATGCCTGCAAGAAATGAAATAAGTTCCTGACTGGTCCATTTTGCTTTAACCACGCGGTATGCATAGTTAGATAACAGCTGAATTGCGTTAGGACAATTAACACGATGTATTTTTATTCCTTCATTAATAGTTATAAATCCAAACACATCATCGCCCGGGATAGGATTACAGCAGGGCGAAAGTTTATAATCTATCTTCTGAAGATTTTCACCAATAACCAGCAAATCCGTTTTGCCGCGAGCCGCAGTAACCATTTGCTCTAAAGTAGGCGGCGCATCCGCTTTCTTTTGTCCGGCAGATTTATGTGTAATTTTACCATTGTCTTGATGAAAATCCTTTAAATGTTTGACATCAATATTACCTAACGCCACACGATAAAATAATTCCTGACTCGTAGGAAGCTTGAAATGAGTGACAAGCTGATTGATATTATGAGTAGTAAAATCCAGTTTTAAATGATTGAGTTTGCGCTCCAATATTGCTTTTCCTTCTTTAGCAATTATTCGTTTTTCTTCTTTTAAAGCTGCTTTTATTTTACTCTTTGCCCGTGCAGTAACCACATAATTAAGCCAGTCTTCCTTTGGTTTTTGTTTGCTCGATGTAAGCACTTCAACCTGATCTCCGCTTTTTAATTTATAACTTAACGGAACTAATTTATGATTAACCTTTGCACCGATACACTTTTCACCAACCTTAGTATGTATGTCAAATGCAAAATCAAGAGCAGTGGAATTTTTTGGCAGCGTTTTTATTTCTCCTTTCGGAGTAAATGCAAATATTTCATCAGCAAATAAATTCAGTTTGAAATCATCAATAAACTCAAGTGCATTTTCTTCAGGGTTTTCAAGTACTTCACGTATCTTTCTAATCCATTCGTCCAATTGAGTTTCGTTAGCACTGTCTTTATATTTCCAGTGTGCGGCATATCCTTTCTCCGCCAGCTCATCCATGCGCGCTGTCCTTATTTGCACTTCCACCCATTTGCCTTCAGGGCCCATTACTGTGGCATGCAGACTTTCATAACCATTTGCCTTCGGTGTAGAAATCCAATCTCTTAAACGGTCAGGACTCGGCAAATAAAAATCGGTAACAATAGAATACACACGCCAGCAATCAGCTTTTTCAGTATCAAGAGGCGTGTCGATAATAATTCGGATAGCGAACAAATCAAATATCTCTTCGAAAGTAACTCCTTTGGTTTTTATTTTAGAATAGATTGAATATATCGATTTGGGACGCCCGATGATTTTAAATTTTATTCCCTGCTCTTCTAAAATTTCTTTAATCGGAATAATAAATTTGGCAATAAATTTCTTGCGCTCAGGTTCAGTATCTTTTAATTTCTGCTGAATATCATTATAAACAGCAGGCTCGGTATATTTCAAACCTAAATCTTCCAGCTCTGTTTTAATAACATTCAACCCGAGACGATGCGCCAAAGGAGCATATAAATAAAGTGTTTCGGAAGCAATCTTTAATTGTTTGTCGCGCTGCATGCTGTCAAGAGTACGCATATTATGCAATCTATCGGCCAGTTTAATAAGTATTACACGTATATCATCAGAAAGAGTGAGTAACATTTTCCTGAAATTCTCAGCCTGTTGTGAAGAACCCTGATCAAAAACACCTGATATTTTTGTGAGACCATCAATAATTTTCGCCTCCTTGTCACCAAACAAACCTCTGATATCTTCTAAAGTTAAATCGGTATCTTCCACCACATCATGTAATAAAGCACATACTACAGACGTTGTTCCAAGCCCAATTTCTTCAGCACAAATATGAGCTACAGCAATAGGATGATAAATATATGGTTCGCCGGATTTCCTGCGCATATCTTTATGCGCTTCCAGCGCAATATCAAAGGCCTTGCGGATGAGAAGCTTGTCGCCCTTTTCTATAGTACGTTTGCACGCCCTTAATAAAGAACGATACCTTTTAAGAATTTCTTTTTTTTCCTGTTCTATATCAATAACGGGCTCGTCTTGCATTTTTATGTAAAAATAATTGCTGTAAAGTTAGTAATTAATAATGTTGGAGAGGTAAGAGAGTTTCCAAGGTCTCTTAGTTGATTAAATGTAATCAAGTGATATTATAATAATGCAGTTATTAAATTACATTTTTACAAAGCTTACCGTTTCTGGTAAATGCCCTTTAAACTATCACCTATTTGAAATAAGTTTAATATAAAATTGACAATATTTTTAATTATTTTGAATAATGGTTGGCTTTCAGTTTTCTCTCTTAATTCCTCATCTCTGTTAGGATTATTATTCAAATTTATCATATTACCGGAACCTTGCTGTAGCCTTCTTATACTGATTCCGGTAGTTTTTAATTCTATTTTTTCAAAACCTTTGTTATTTAAAAAGCAGTTTATAGTTTTTGCAGTATAATAAGAAAGATGTTCAGGATATTCAATTACGTTCCAATTTTCTTGTAAAATAAATCGGCTTATAGAATTAAAATTTGGTGTAGTAAAATAAAATAAACCTTTTGTTCTAAGCAGTTTTTTAATATTTTGAATTTCAATTTCAGGGTTATTAATATGTTCAATAACTTCGAATGACGTTATGACATCAAATTCAATAGTGTTATAGTTTTCAGGATTTAAAATGCCCTGATTCATTTTGATATTCTTTTTGTTGCAAACGTCAATGGCTTCATCAGTAAATTCAGTACCATAAACATTCCAGCCTCTTTTTGCAGCTACCTCCAGGAAGTGCCCATTCCCACAGCCTATATCTAATATATTATTGGTTTTTCGGTACGATTCGAAAACATCAAGCAATTCGTTGTAACGTTTTACTGTTATTATTGATATTTCTCCTCCTCTTGGGTAGGTTTTATAATGATTAATAAGTTCTGTTGTAGTTGGAATTTTTTTACAAAAAATGAAACCACAGGCATTACACTTTAAAAGGAAATCTTTACTGAACCTTTTTAGTTCTCTTATATCTGCAGAACTACAAATTAAACAATGTTTTTGTTCCATTAAAGAGTTTCTTTATTTAAATTTAATTCCCAATTCCACGAGGTTTTCATCATGTCTTCCAAACTGAATTTAGTTTCCCATCCAAGTTCTTCTTTTGCACTGCTGCAATCAGAGTAAATAGAACAAACATCTCCCATTCGTTTCGGTCCTATACTATAGTTCAGTTTTATTTCACTGATTTTTTCAAAAGTACTAATCGCTTCTATTACACTAACTCCATTACCTGTCCCCAAATTAAAGATAGAAAAATTCGATTTGTTTTTTCCTTCAATTAAAAATTCCATCGCTTTAATATGGGCTATTGCAATATCAGTAACATGCACATAATCTCTTATGCAGGTTCCATCGCGTGTTGGATAATCATTGCCAAACACAGTCATTTCTTTTATTTT
>CAIQBY010000165.1 GCA_903870175.1 uncultured Bacteroidota bacterium | reverse complement strand
GCCCAAAGAACATTTCCGTTTGCATCACATTTTATTAAAAACATATCACCAGAACCGCCTAAAGTGTTGGTCAATAAAAATGAACCAAACATTATTGTAGGGCTATCAAACCATCCTATTATGTATATATTTCCATATATATCAGATGTTATAGAATTTCCAATATCATCTTTTATTCCTCCAAATTGTTTGGCCCAAAGTACGTTCCCGTTTTTATCATATTTTATTAGAACAATATCTAATTGTCCTATATTTGTAAATGTATATGAACCAAAAGTTGCAGTTAAGCCACCAAATATTCCGGTGGCATATACATTTCCTTCCTTATCTGTAGTACAACTATAACCTTCCTGAATATTATCACCTGTTCCTTGCCTTCCCCACACCCAATTCCCAGTTTGTGCATCAATCTGCAAAACATTCATCAACAAAAACACCAACATTATTTTCCTCATTCCTTTTATATTAAAGATGAAACCATAAACAAAAGTAAAGAATAATAAGAAGCACTTACTCACCAAATAAAAGATAGTTTGGGTTTCGATGCTTATTAAATGTATTTTACAAAAAAACTAAACTCAATTAAGATGAAAAAGAAAAGCTATTTGATTTATATTACTGATAAAAATGGCGTGGTATTGGTTCATCGGAAAATAACGGTGGCTGATATGAATGAGTTTAATGAGTATTATTATTCGTTTACAAAAACGGAGGAGTATCAAGCCTTTGTCGGACAGATAGCGAATACCTATTTTATTCCGGCATTTGCCGATAGTGAAGCTGATAAGGTGCCTGTTATTAATAATGTATTCCTGGTAAATTGCGAAAAACGCGAACTCACCAAGCGCGAAACTCAGGTGGCTGTGATGATGGAAGATGGCAAATCGGTGAAAGATGGTGCGTTATTATTATGTATCGAACCGGGAACTTTGGCTAACCATATTGGTAAAATAAATGAGAAATGCTGTCGTGGAACCATGAAACTCTCTATTGTATTTCTTAATACGGATACTTCAATTGTTAAAAATTGAAAGATGTGTTATTTCACACATACGGTTATTGTTTTCTTACTCTACTTTTGACCAAGTTCTTTAAATAGATTATTGAGAAGTGAAGAGGGGAGTTTTGGGAGTTGAAGTGTTTTTGACGGGAGGACAACCGGAAAGGGTTATCGGACAACCGACAAGCTCTTGCGGATAACCGCTAGTCTCTGTCGGACAACCGCCAGCCTCTAACGGACAACCGCCAGTCTCTAACGGACAACCGACATTCTCTTACGGATAACCAACAGCCTCTTACGGACAACCGCCAGCCTCTTACGGACAACCGCCAGGCTCTTACGGATAACCGCCAGCCTCTTACGGACAACCGACCGGATTTGGCAGTCAAGTGGTACTCAAAATGCCTTTTTTCAATGAGTTAGAAATTTAAAAGCGACAATAAAAACTAATATTAACAATTAAAAACAATAAAAAAATGGCAAAAGGAGCGAAAATTATTACTGATTTCGGAGAATTATCCGACAGTTTATTTTATGATGCATCAACGTTGATGTTTAACAGTATCTCAAAAAACATTGGCGATTTAGCAGGTTTTCCTGTGGATATGGCAATTTATCAACCTCAGATTGAAGAATTCAATAAAGTAAGAAATGCAGTTGATTTCCCTGAAAAAGTGGCAAAAACGGAATCTTTCAGAACAATTGTTCAAAAAACAATTACTCAAAACAATAACTGGTTCAATACATTTTGTGCCGGAAACGTGGTTTTACTGAAAGAAACAGGTGCACCATTTCAAAAAGAAGCCGAAGCACAAGGTGTATTAGGCAAAACTACATTAACACTTGTACCTATGCCCGGTGGCACCAAGGTGGATTATTTCATTTCTCATATCAAAGGAGGCGGCATTCATTATGGATTGTTGTTCACCTTGGCAAGTAATCCGATAAACGATCCTGCAGAATGGAAATTCAACTATTGCGGTTCGAGAGAAGGAGTGATGGATGGCTTGCTTCCAAAAACAGATTATAAATTTGTTTCCTTCGCAATGGGCACAGTCAGCGAACTAACTATGAGCGAAGTGGTGAATGTAACAACTTTATAAAATTCAGCAATCAAACCTACAAGGTTTGTAAACAAAAAAAATCCCGAAGCAATTCGGGACTTTTTTTATGTCAACAGACTAATAAACCAATCAACTAATAAACCATTGAACTAAATGTCAATTTTAGCATACTTGGCATTCTTCTCGATAAAATCTCTGCGTGGCGGCACTTCGTCGCCCATCAGCATCGAGAAAGTACGGTCAGCTTCGGCAGCATTATCAATAGTTACCTGACGCAACGTTCTGAATTCAGGATTCATAGTTGTCTGCCAAAGTTGTTCGGCATTCATCTCTCCAAGACCTTTATAGCGCTGAACTCCTACCGTACTTTCTTTTCCTTCGCCACCTGCCAGTTCGGCTACAGCTCTGGTACGGTCATCTTCTGTCCAGCAATATTTTTCCTGTTTCCCTTTTTTCACAAGATAGAGTGGGGGAGTGGCAATATAAATATATCCTGCCTCAATCATTTCTTTCATGTGGCGGAAAAAGAAAGTCAATATCAAAGTGGTAATGTGGCTACCGTCGACGTCGGCATCACACATAATCACTATTTTATGATAACGAAGTTTTTCAATGTTCAGCGCTCTGTCATCTTCCGGGGTACCTCTGAACACACCAAGAGCAGTAAACATATTCTTGATTTCTTCGTTGTCATATATCCTGTATTCCATAGCTTTCTCCACGTTCAATATCTTACCTCTAAGCGGAAGAATAGCCTGATAAGCACGGTTACGGCCTTGTTTGGCTGTTCCACCTGCCGAATCTCCCTCCACAAGGTATAGTTCGCATAATGCCGGATCAGATTCAGAACAGTCGGAAAGTTTACCCGGCAAGCCGCTGCCGGTAAGCACTGATTTACGCTGTACCATTTCTCTTGCTTTACGTGCCGCATGGCGGGCAGTAGCAGCCAATATTACTTTGTCAACAATTGTACGTGCCTGTTTCGGATGTTCTTCCAGATAATTATTAAGCATTTCGCTCACCGCAATATCCACAGCACCCATCACTTCATTGTTTCCCAACTTGGTTTTGGTTTG
>CAIQBY010000164.1 GCA_903870175.1 uncultured Bacteroidota bacterium | reverse complement strand
TATTTATGAAAACAAAATTATTCCTTTTTACAGTTATCCTTAGTATAGTGTCGGCAAACAAAAGCAATGCCCAGACAGCTTATATCAGCAATTACAACGACAGTACTGTTTCGGTAATTGATGTTATCACCCATACTGTATATACTACTATCGCTGTCGGCAAGGAGCCCGGCGGCGTATCTGTAAGCAGCGACGGGAATTGGGTATATATCGCCAACTTCAGCGACAGCTCTGTAACTGTTATCAGCACTGTTGCCAATGCAGTTTCGGCTATTGTTCCGGTTGGTCATTATCCGGCAGGTATTGCTGTAACGCCCGATGGCAGCAAGGTGTACGTTGCCAATCAATTCGACAATACAGTAAGTGTAATCAATACTTCTTCGAACACAGTAACAGCAACCATTCCCGTAGGTTCTCTTCCGCTTGGCGTAAGTGTAAGTCCTGACGGAAGCAAAGTATATGTTACCAATTGGGATGATTACAGCATAAGTGTACTATCATCTCTGGCGGATACTGTTGCTGCTACAATCTTCGTAGGCAGTGGTCCGCAGGGATTAGTGGTGAGCCCTGACGGAAATAAAATATATGTAGCAACTGAAAACACAAATTCGGTAACCGTGATAGATGCTGCCACCAACAGCGTATCATCCACCATAACAGTTGGCACTGCGCCTTACGGAGTTACTATAACTCCGGATGGAAGCAAAGTATATGTTACCAATAATTTTACATCGGGCACTGTAAGCGTTATAAACACAGCCGCAGATACTGTTTCGGCTACAATTACAGTGGGTGCAAATCCGGTAGGCATATCAGTCAGTCCGGATGGAAGCAAAGTGTATGTTGCAAATTACGGCAGCAATACCGTCAATGTAATATATACAGCTGCGGATACAGTTGCCGACACAATAATAGTTGGTTCTGCTCCGCAATCGCTTGGTAATTTTATTTCTACTTACACACTTCCTCTCGGTATTGCTTCGCAAAGCGATATTACAGAAACCGTTTCTATTTATCCTAATCCATGTACTGCTGAAACAACAATTACTTTTTCGGAAGAACAAAAGAATACTATAATTAAAGTAATAAATATTCTTGGCGAAGAAGTCCAACAACTAACAACCAGCAACAAACAACTAACTCTTGATTTAAGTGGTGCAGGCAAGGGAATTTATTTTGCAGAAATAATTAATGAAAAGAGAAATATAGTTAATAAGAAGATAGCAGTTCAGTAAAAATAAAATCCCGCTGCTAATTAAAGCAGCGGGATTGTTTATTTTATTTTTAAAATCTTCTTGGGATTTTGTCGTGTATCGAAAACAGCAGCTATAAAAACAACTTTTAATTCTTTCCAATAAATCACTTTATAATTACCTTCAATCAAATAACGAAACTCCTTTTTTCTGTTTTTCAACAGCTCTTCACGTTGTCCTATTTCAGCATTTGTTTCAAGTAAAATAGTTTTATCTACAATAGCATTGGCAATCTTTTGAGCAGTTGCTATATTAACTTCATCCCTATAATATTTATAAATCAATTGAAGATTTTCAATCGCCAAATCAGTCCATACAACTTTTAATCCCACGATTTAATTGCTTTTTTCAAAACCTTTGCCTCAGTTACTTTCCCTTCACTGGCATCCTTTTCGGCTTTATCAATTAGTTTGTTAAACTTATCCAACGACATTGGTTTGATATTCTTTTCAAAATATTTTTTTCGTTCCTGATTTAAAATAGCTTCCAGCTTATCAATTATTTCTTCATTTGAAAGTTGAAGAAACTCCTGAACGAAATTTATTTTTCTTGTTTGAAGATTCATTGCTTATTATTTTTAACAAAGATACAAAATAAAATCCCGCTGCTAATTAAAGCAGCGGGATTAATTATACTTATTGACTAATGAACCAATAAGCTAATAAACCAGTGAACTAGTAACGATAAGCATCTGATTTAAACGGACCTTCAACAGTTACACCAATATAAGCAGCTTGTTCAGGAGTTAAAACATCCAACTCACAATTAATTTTTCCAAGGTGAAGACGGGCAACTTTTTCATCCAAATGTTTTGGTAAAGTATAAACTTTGTTTTCATACTTTGAAGTATTAGTCCAAAGTTCCAATTGCGCAAGTGTTTGGTTAGTGAATGAATTACTCATCACAAATGAAGGATGTCCTGTAGCACAACCTAAATTCACCAATCTTCCTTCAGCCAACACAATTATATCCTTTTTGTCAATTGTATATTTATCTACCTGAGGTTTGATAACATCTTTAGTAGTACCATAGTTTTTGTTCAACCAAGCCATATCAATTTCATTATCAAAATGACCAATGTTACAAACGATTGCATTGTGCTTCATTGCACGGAAATGTCTTTCGCTGATGATATTTTTGTTTCCTGTAGCAGTTACAATAATGTCTGCTTCCTTAATTGCGTTATCCATTTTCATCACCTGATAACCGTCCATTGCAGCTTGTAAAGCACAAATAGGGTCAATCTCTGTAACAATCACTCTAACACCTTGAGAAGATAATGACTCTGCAGAACCTTTTCCAACATCACCATAACCTGCTACTACTGCTACTTTACCAGCCAACATTAAATCTGTAGCTCTGCGGATAGCATCAACCAATGATTCTCTGCAACCATATTTATTATCGAATTTCGATTTAGTAACCGAGTCATTCACATTGATTGCCGGAATATGTAATGTTCCGTTTTTCATACGCTCATACAAGCGGTGAACGCCTGTAGTTGTTTCTTCCGAAAGACCTTTGATACCTTTAATCAATTCAGGAAATCTATCAAATACCATGTTAGTCAAATCACCACCGTCATCCAAAATCATGTTTAATGGTTTGCGGTCTTCACCGAAAAATAATGTCTGTTCAATACACCAGTCAAACTCAACTTCATTCATTCCTTTCCAGGCATATACCGAAATGCCTGCAGCAGCAATAGCAGCAGCGGCATGGTCTTGAGTTGAGAATATATTGCACGAAGACCAGGTCACCTCAGCACCAAGTTCCACAAGTGTTTCAATTAATACTGCTGTTTGTATTGTCATGTGCAAACAACCAGCTATACGAGCATTTTTCAATGGCTTTGAAGCACCGAACTCAGCACGTAATGCCATTAAGCCCGGCATTTCTGCTTCAGCCAATTTAATCTCTTTACGTCCCCATTCTGCTAAGGACATATCTTTTACTTTGTATTTTACAAATTTTTCCACTGATGTGTTTGACATTTTTTTATTGATTATTAATTATTAAAAAGAAAGTGCGAAATTAGTTGTTATTCCTCTAACAACCAAATTTCGCACTTGAATAGTACTTGTAACCGTCTATTTTTTAGGAGTGGCAGTCCACACTGATTTACCTGTTTTATCTATATAAGTCAATTGGCTATTATAACTAACATATGCCAATCCCTTTCCTAATTTGCCAAAGTCGGCAACATAATCAGAACCACGACTAACAACTATTTTTCCTGTTTTGTCAATGTAATTCCATTTCGCTTCTTTCAAAGTTCCTGCTACTAAAGGTGAAGTGCTTATGCAAGCTAATCCTTCCCAAAAAGAACCTGCTCCTGTATAAATAGGATTAATTACAATCTTACCTCCTTTATCAATAAATCCGAATGTGCCGCTTTTAAAATCACCTACGCGAATACACGCCAATCCATCAGTAAAAGCATAGGCTCTATCAAACTGAACATCAATTACTACTTTACCGGTTTTATCTATATATCCCCATTTACCTGATTTCTCATCGCCTATTCTAACATTTGCAAATCCTTCAGAAAAATCAAAAACATCGTCGTATTTAAAATCAATTACTACTTTTCCCGTTTTATCAATGAAACCCCATTTGCCGTTTTTCTTTACACGACCCATACCTTCTTTAAAATCCCAAGCACCTTCATAAATTGGCTTAACAATTACCTCACCTGTTTTATTTATATAGCCGAATTTCCCATCTGTTTGAATCCTTGCCATCCCATCTGACATAATAAAAGCAAAATCTGCTTTAGGCTCAATAACTACTTTTCCTGTTTTATCAATGTAGGTAAATTTTGGACCTTGCTTAACACAAGCCAAGCCATCGGAAAAATACATGTCCAATTTCGAATCGTACTGTGCAGGAATAACTAACTTACCTGTAGCATCAATGAAACCTCTTTTCCCATCCTTTTTTACTACAGCCATACCTTCACAAAACTTCTCAGCAAAGTCAAATTGTTCTGCAATCTCTACTTTTCCCGACTTATTAATATATCCGTATTTGCCTTTATCCTGAAATGGATATAGCGTTTCCTGCGATTTAACAGTTAATCGACAGCTAAAGCTGACAATAATTAATACTAATACTTTTTGAGTAACATTAAATGACTTCATATTTTGTGTCTGAAATTTTTTGTAAATATCTAAAATAATTTGAACTCAAAAAACTTTTAAGAGAATAAAAATAATAATTTTAAAAATAATTTGGTCTTTGCTTTAATGATTTAATTAATATTGCGAGGTAAAAGTAATTGTTTTAATGATACAAAACACTAATTATTCATCTATTTTAAAAAGCAAGGAGCAAGGTAAAAAGCAATTTGCTGTTTTAATAGACCCCGATAAATTTAAATCAACTAAAATTATCAAACTTGCAGAATCTGTTGGGACTGATTTTATCCTTGTTGGCGGCAGTTTGATATCAAGTGGTAATTTCGAGAAATGTATTAAAAACATAAAGGCAATTACTTCGATTCCGGTTATTATTTTTCCAGGAAATAATTTACAGGTGAGTAAATCTGCGGACTCTATATTATTACTTTCACTAATTTCTGGTCGAAATCCTGATTTTCTAATTGGTCAGCATGTAATTAGTGCCCCATTCTTAAAATCGTCAGGTTTAGAAATTATTCCAACCGGCTATATGCTCATTGAAAGCGAAAAACAAACTGCTGCTTCTTACATGAGTAACACAATTCCAATACCTAATGACAAGTATGACATTGCAATGAGCACTGCTATGGCAGGAGAAATGCTTGGTCTCAAGTTAATTTATATGGATGCCGGAAGTGGTGCTAAAAAAAGTGTTCCATCTGAAATGATAAATAAAGTGAGCTCTTCTATTAAGATTCCACTTGTTATTGGTGGCGGAATTAATAGTGCGGCTAAAGCGACAGCAGCATGTAAAGCTGGTGCTGATATTATTGTGGTTGGAAACGCTTTAGAAAAAGACTCTTCATTAATTAGAAATATTTCTCATGCAATTCATAAATTTTAAATTAAAATAAATATGCGATTAATCGTAATTTCAAGTTCAAGAACAATAGAAAATGAAACAGAAATAATAACTCAATTCTTTGAATCGGGTTTGCAGACTTTTCATCTTAGGAAAAGGTGGCTTTCTTCGTCAAGGACGAAAAAGATTATTAACGGTATTCCGCAGCAATATCATAATAGGATTGTTCTTCATTACAATCATCTCTTAGCTCGGAAATATAAATTAAAAGGTATCCATCTTTCAAAATCTCACAAAAAAAAGAAAATTAAAACCTGGCTAATTTTAAAATTTTTGCGTTTTTCTAATCCGAATATTGAAGTTTCCACTTCATTCAATAATATTGGTCAATTGATGGAAATGAACAAAACTTACAATTACAGTTATGTTTTTTTGAGTCCCGTATTTGATAGTTTAAGCAGTAAATTCCAAAGTGGATTTACTGAAAACAGTTTATCTGCGGCACTTCAAAAAACACAATATAAAGTGGTTGCCCGAGGAGGTGTTGATATGGAAGCTCTTGAAAAAGCCAGCAGAATAGGTTTTGAGGGTTTAGCATTTTATAGCTCTATTTGGAAAAAAAAGGATCCTTCTGCCGAATTTCACAAAACGCTTGATAGATTTAAAGAATTAAATATTCCTATTGAATAACACTTCTTATCCGCAAACAACTGCTTTTAATTTTTATTGATTTTAGTTTCAAACATGTACTTAACTGATATTTTAAGTTCTTTAAGTGGTGCTTTGAAACAAACAAGTATCACAGAATGGATTATTTTTGCCACTGCATTAATTTATGTTGTTTTTGCAACCATTGAAAATGTTTGGTGTTGGTTATTTGGAATACTTTCAAGTACTTTTTCGATATACTTATGTTATTCGAGTAAATTGTTTTTAGAAAGTGGATTGCAGGTTTTTTATGTAATAATTGGAATTTATGGCTGGTACCAATGGTTGTATGGATCGAAAGAAAAAACGGAATTACAAATAATATCTTATTCATTCATAAGTAATATTTATTTGCTATTAATTGGAGTAATCATTTGGATTCCTTTTGGATTTATTGCCCACCGTTATTCCACACAAGTGTTGCCTTATTTAGATGCTTTTATTACAGCCTATAGTATAGTGGCAACTTGGATGACCGCAAAAAAAATAATAGAAAACTGGTTGTATTGGATTGTTATTGACTCCCTGGCCATTTTCCTTTATTCATATCGAGGATTTTATTTGATAGCGCTGCTCTATTTTATTTATACTATACTTGCATTTGCAGGTTATTTCCAGTGGAGAAAAAAATTATCGACATGAAACGCATTGCACTAATTGGCCCTGAGTGTACTGCAAAATCTACGCTTTCCAAAGAACTTGCAACTTATTATAATACTGTTTGGGTGGCTGAATATGCACGTACCTATCTTGCGGACTTAAATATAAAGTACACTCTTGAAGATATTGTTAATATAGCAAAGCATCAATTGGATGAGGAAAAACAACTTTTATCAAAGGCAAATAAATTCATTTTTGTTGATACCGAATTAATAATTGCCAAAGTATGGTGTTTAGATGTTTTTAATATATGTCCTGATTGGATTTCTTCAAATTTATTGATAAAAAAGTACGACTTATATCTTCTTACTTTTCCTGATTTGCCTTGGGAAGAGGATGTTTTGAGAGAAAACCCTCACCGCAGGGAATTTTTGTTTAATTGGTATGAGGAGGAATTAAAATCCATTTCTGCGAACTATGTTGTAATAAAAGGGGAAGGAAATGAAAGATTGGAATACTGTAAGGATGCGATTGGGAAATTAAAATGAAAAATATTCTCAAATTTTTTCGATCGAAAATTCTTAATTTTTAAACAACAGAGGATTATTTTTCTTATCTTCTATATAAGTCACTCAAAAAGCCTTTCTTTTAGCCGATATTTTTCTTAATCTGCTATAAATATAGTCTTTTAGTTAAAATATTTGGACGTCGGAAAATAATAAACAGGTGTGGGAAAATAAGTTTCACCCGTAGGGAAATAATAAATGGGTGTGGGAAAATAACTTTCACCCGCAGGAAAATAATAAACGTGCGTGGGAAAATAAGTTTCACCCGCAGAAAAAAAATAAACGGGCGCAGGAAAATAAGTTTCGCCTGTAGGAAAATAATAAACAGACAAGGGAAAATAAGTTTAGGCTTCTTGAAAGCAACTCAATTATTTTAGCTGTTCACAACAATAAATGAATTACCCCGAGGCAGAGCCTCGAGGTATCAGTTAAAGGATTTTTTTAATTCCGAGGCAGAGCCTCGGGGTATTAACCGACAACCTAATAAAAAATCCAGTCTCAATTTTAACTGAGACAGGATTTTAGAATACTTTGTTCCAAAGTGATTATACCCTTAAAACTTAGTTCCTACAGTTATCATGAAATTTGAAGATGTATAATTATTCTTTACGGAAGTTAAATTAGACGAATCATATAAATAATTATATTCTGTATACATGGAATAAATATAAGCAATATCCATAAAAAATTTATTATGCCTATAACCTGCACCTAGGGTATAACTCATTCGGTTTGCATTTGAATTCTCCCCTCCCTGATATGGACTTCCATAATAAGCGCATCCTATACGGAATGCAAATGGATCAACGCGAAACTCAGCGCCTACCCTAATATTTCCTGTAGAAGTATATTTATTGCGAATTGTTGTATTTACATCAGTAAATACATTAGGAGCAGAGTGCAATTGAGCATACGAATAATTAACATATTCATATTCTGCGTTAATAACTGCAATTTTTTTAATAACAAATCCCAAACTACCTATGGCTCTCCATGGAGTAGTGGCAGTGTAATTAAATGAACCACTAGGAGAAGACATAGAACCTGCAAGCGCTACACCACTTGTATCAACATCAGAAGTTATAGATCTGCTGTATTTATCTGTAAGCCTGATTTCTGTAGGAGAATGAATAGCGCCGCCAATATTTAACCAATCGGTTGCCTTCACAATTACTCCAAATTTAAAATTGAATCCTCGCCCTGTAGTTGTCAAGTCATTATTTAATGTAAACGACCTAAATCCCTGAGTTGTATCCGAAGATTCAGTATAAGCACTGGATTCAGAATATTTTAGTCTGACTATTCCAACAGTTCCGCCCAAAAACACTTTATTCTTATAATTTGCACCCATACTTATATCTGTTTCACCCATATAACCCGACATATCAATAGACTTTAATTGTTTTTCCCCATAATTAGGAATCACATGGTTATACTGATCAGCAATTCCGATAGGATTTATCAGGTAAGCTTGATATGCTAAATTAGTTGAGAATAAATCAAAATCACTGGGAGCATGACCATTTGCAGAAGCAACATAATTATCTAGCAAAGAACTGTTTTTACTATACCCTTGAATATTTATGCGGTTATTAAAATTATTAGATTGATTATAACCAATACCAAAGTTCAAAAACTCCCAGCCTCCGTTTTTATCTTCCTTTAAATGAATTGCACCTACAAAACCTAAATTGTCGAGCCCAAGGTTTAATTTCCTATCACCAGAATTTGTTCCATTGTAGGTTGATGAAGTGTTCTGGGAGAAAATACTTGGTGTTATTGTTAATTCCGATTTTCTATATACTGCAATACCTGCAGGGTTAAAACTTAAAGTAGAAATATCACCGCCCAAAGCACCCATAGAACCAGCCATTGAAGCAAACCGGGCAGTTCCGCCAAATGTAAGTTGTGAATAACGGAGGGCATCCACTTCATTTTGCGCAAGTGCAGAATATGAACACAATACTCCAATGCTTATTATTAAAATTAGCTTTTTCATTATTAAAAATATTTTGATATTATTTATTAATTTTTATCTTCTTCCACCGCCTGAACTATGACCGCCACCGCCACCTGAACTATGGCCGCCACTACCGCCGCCTGAACTTCTCATTCCACCGCCCATATTCCCTCCGTTATTAAAGTGAGGTGATGAGTTTCCTCCGTTTCCACTACTTCTTGGCTCTGAATAATGTGGTCTCGATTGTTGTTCACTTCTTTGAGATCTTGGTTGCTGTTCACTATGTTGCTGATTATTATTTCTTGCCTGTCCTTTATTTCTTGATTGTTCATTTCTTGACTGTTGTTGATTATTTTGTGATTCTCTACGAGGCCTTTGAGTATCATAATAACTATTTCTCTGTTGACTGTTATTTGTTCTGCCATGATAATTATCCTGATTATGTTCTCTTGGCTGTGCAGCATTATTATTGCCTCTTGCATTATTCTCGTTTACACTGTTTCTTGAAGCGGCAGTATTTGCAGATCTTGAATAATTAACATTAGTATGATTTGCTCCTCTTGATGAATAATCATTAACGGATGTATTTCTCAAATTTGGATTTGTCGTTCTTCCCATTGTTTCCGAGAACGGTCGGTGAGTTTCCGCTTCAACACCCGCTCTGTAAACACTTCCTACAGATCTTGGCTCTGTTACAGAACGAGCACCGAGTCCGCTTGAAGATTTTCTTGGTCCATAATAAGAATTGTTATAACTATTGTGGTCATAGCTATTAAAATAATTGTTGTAATATCCTCCTCCATATAATCCGTAAGGATAACCACCAAAACCGAAACCTAATCCGTAACCGAAACCAAAGCCCAGCCCATAACCTAATCCAAAGCCCCAATACGGACTAAATCCATAACCATAATAACTTGGCCCCCAGAAATTATAACCTAAATAGATGGATGAACCGAAATAATAAGGGTTGTAATTATACCAATATGAATTAGTGTAGCAATCATCATAATAACCGTAATCGCCAACTGGATCATGGAAACGTCTTATTCTAGCAGAATATTCATCATCGTAATAATCATCATAATTAAATGGTTTGTCAGAATAATTATCATTAGAATTATTTCCACTGTTGTTATCTGTCGTATTATTATTTGAACCATTATAATAATCCTTATCAGATGAACTATTGGATTGCTGATTGGATTTATTTTGATTTTGCATTTCCTGCAATTCCCTAGCTTTCCTGTCGTTTTCTTCCTTTAAACGTTTATTCTCGGCTTCCAAACGTTTATTTTCTTTTGCAGCTTTTTCAGCTGCGGCATCTTTAGATGAATAATAAATATCATCGTTATATTTGTTCGAACCTCCATTGTCTTGTGCCTTGCAGGTTGTAAACGAATAAAGTGCCAATACCGAAATAACCAATAACTTTTTCATTTTATTTTATTTTAAGTTCTATGTATTTTCTTTTATCATTATGACAAACAAACAAACAAAAGGTTTATTTTCTATTTTTGTCAATAATTATAGAATGTAAAATTACAAAGATTATACCATTAATTAAATTAAATGAGTAAAGAATTATCAACCAGGGAAGAAAATTATTCGGAATGGTACAATGAATTGGTTGTAAAGGCAGATTTGGCAGAGCATTCAGCTGTAAAAGGCTGCATGGTTATTAAACCTTACGGATATGCTATTTGGGAAAAAATGCAGCAGGCACTTGACAAAATGTTTAAAGATACAGGCCACGTAAATGCATATTTTCCTTTATTTATTCCCAAATCTTTTTTTAGTAAGGAAGCAAGCCATGTGGAAGGATTTGCAAAAGAATGTGCCGTGGTTACTCACTATAGATTAAAAACTGCACCTGATGGAAGTATTGTGGTAGATGAAACTGCAAAGCTGGATGAAGAATTAATTGTGCGCCCTACTTCCGAAACTATTATATGGAACACATATAGAGGCTGGATACAATCGTACAGGGATTTACCTTTATTAATAAATCAATGGGCAAATGTGGTAAGATGGGAAATGCGTACCCGCATATTTTTGCGTACCACTGAATTCCTTTGGCAGGAAGGACATACAGCTCATGCTACATCGCAGGAAGCAATTGCCGAATCGGAACAAATGCTGAATGTATATGCCGAATTTGCAGAGAAATGGATGGCTATGCCTGTAATAAAAGGAGTAAAAACGGCGAACGAACGATTTGCAGGTGCTATTGATACTTATTGTATTGAGGCACTTATGCAGGATGGGAAAGCTTTACAGGCAGGTACTTCTCACTTCCTCGGACAGAATTTCGCGAAAGCATTTGATGTAAAATTTTCTAATAAAGAAGGTAAGCAGGATTTTGTTTGGGCTACTTCTTGGGGCGTTACCACCAGATTAATTGGGGCTTTAATAATGAGCCATTCCGATGACAAAGGATTGGTGCTCCCTCCAAAACTTGCTCCTTATCAAGTGGTGATAATACCTATATATAAAGGTGACGAACAACTTGCGCAGATAAGTGCAGTAGTAAATAAAATGAAGAAAGCGATGGAAGCAAAAGGTATTTCTGTAAAATATGATAACAGAGATAATCAGCGGCCGGGATGGAAATTTGCAGAATATGAATTAAAAGGTGTGCCTATCCGTATTGCAATAGGGGCAAGAGATTTAGAAAACGGAACAGTGGAAGTGGCGAGAAGAGATACATTGGAAAAAGAAACGTTGCAGCAAGCTGACATTGAAAACAAGATAGAACATTTGTTGTCTCAAATTCAGGAAAACTTATACCAGAAAGCACTTGCAATGCGCGAAATGAAGACGTATTCGGCTGACACTTTTGACGATTTCAAACGAATTTTAGAAGAAACACCAGGGTTTATAATGGCACACTGGGACGGAACAAGTGAGACGGAACAGAAAATAAAAGACGAAACCAAAGCGACTATCCGGTGTATACCGATAGATAACAAACAGGAATCGGGTAAATGTATTTATTCCGGAAAGCCTTCTATACAGCGGGTTGTGTTTGCAAGGGCTTATTAGTTAATAATAATGTGTGATTTCGAATTAACAAAAACTAATTCAAAGAATATAAATAATAAATAAATGGAAAAAACAACGCCTCGGGAGTTAATTGTAAAAACGCTCAAAGAAAAATCGAGTTTGAAGCAAGATGTGTATCACACTAATCTTCAGGCGTTCAATGCCATTAAAGCGAATGCAAAAAAGATTGCTGATGAATTAAAAAAGGATGCAATGGTAATTGATAAACGCTTGATAATTGAATATAAAGATAAAGGTTCTTTCGAATTTGAACTGCGCGTAGCAGGTGATTTACTTATCTTTGCTATGCATACCAATGTTTTTGAATTTGATAAATCTCACCAAATTTGGCGCACTTCTTATTTAAAAGAAGACCCTTTCCGGTCGTACTGCGGCATTATTAATATTTATAATTTCCTGAATGATTCGTTTACTTATAACCGTGTAAATGATTCGGGATACCTGATTGGACGGATATTCACCAATAAGGAAAATCATTATTTTGTAGAAGGCAAACGTCAGTTAGGTTTTTTGTATAACGATTTTGTTCATGACGTACTCACTCCCGAAGCAATAAAATCTGTGCTCGAATCGACTATATTATATTGTATAAATTTCGATTTATTTACCCCTCATTTCGATTCGATTAAAGAAATATCAGTGGCTGATATGCAGACTGCTACAGAAGGGATGCAGATAAAAACCGGCAAACGGTTAGGCTTCAGATTTCAAGCCGATAATGATGATTTTACTTGATAGTGATTAGTTCACTTGTTAATCAGTTAATTTTTCAATGTAATAAAAGAGTCCTGAGTTTCTTCAGGACTTTTTAGTCCCGCGTATTCGGAATAGAATTTCTTAACTAATCTTTAACCTCGGAATTTAAAATGGTAGTGATTTCCTTTTATTATTTTCAATTATTTATTTCTGTTATACCTATTATTATACCTTATTATATAGTTCTGAATTATTAAATCTCATTTGGTGCACCTTTTTCAAAAAACATGCACCTTTTTCAAAAAACGTGCACCAAATTCCACTTTTGGTGCACCAAAATTTTTTTTGATGCACCAAATTCGCTTTTTGGTGCACCAATTTTTTATTTGATGCACCAAATTCACGTTTTGATGCACCGAATTTTTTTTTGGTGCATCAAATCAACAAAAAGGTGCATGTTTTTTGAAAAAGATGCACCAAATGATGAAAGCCATATAAACATTGATAAATTACCATCTTATTTAAAAACTACGCTGTAATTGTCGATACTTATTAAAGAAGTTAACCCCTAATATTTGTTTGCTTCGTTATTTTTAGGCAATTTTTTTATGCCAACAAAACTGTTGTGAACAGAAAAACAGGAGTGGAGTAATTTTCTTTCTGCAATTGCTCCCCTACCATAATTGAAACATCTATTTAAGAAGGCAGTTAGGCTATTTATTTATAATAGCATCTAAACTTTATATAATTTTGAGTGTCAATAACCCCATAAAGACAATTTTAATAGTAACGATTGGCAATAACACTACACTAAAACCATTGATTTCAGGCTTGTTTAACAATTGAACAACCAAAGAATCAATAAAATCATCACTTTATTACAGGAGTACAATTATCAATTAAAGCAATCGTTAACAATTAAAAAGTAAAATTATGGACAGAAGAAAATTTTTGAAAACATCAGGAGCCTTATGCGGATTAGGCTTGGTAGGGTCGGCATTATTAGTTGAAAGTTGTAAAAAGAGCAGCACAGCAACTGCAGCGCAAGGGCCTACTGTAAATTTCACCCTCAATCTTACTCAACCTGCAAATGCGTCGCTAAACACAGTAGGCGGATCAGTAGCATCTAATGGTGTTATTGTTGTAAACGATGGCGGAACGTATATCGCTGTTGCGCAGGCATGCACCCATCAGGGATGCAGCCTTGCTTATAACTCCAGTGGTAATGATTTTGTCTGCCCGTGTCACGGAGGTACATTTGATACTGGCGGAAACGTAATTTCCGGTCCACCTCCTGCACCAATAAAAAAATATACGGTAACTAAAAGTGGAAGTGTGCTTACGATAGCAGGGTAATAATAAATAACATTTTATTGCCGCAGATTCCAGGATTAAAACAATCCTGGAATCTGCGGCTTTTTATTTTACTTTACTTTATAGGTAATCCTCCAATTGTTTTTTTTCTACTTTTACGTTTCATTAAAAGAATTAATAATTAAATAATATAAAAATGAAAATTAAAAAACTATCCTTTGCCTCCTTGCTATTGTCAGTATTGATGATGTCGTGTACCAACGGGGAAAAGAAAAAAGAAACAATCGAACAAAAAAAGGATTCGTCAGCAACCACACAAACTGAAATAATGGCTGACCGCTTTGCGGATATTCAAGTGCTGCGCTATGATGTTCCAGGCTTTGCCGGTTTGTCATTGAAGCAAAAACAACTTGCTTATTATTTATACGAAGCAGGTTTATCAGGCAGAGATATTTTCTGGGACCAGAAATATAAATACAGTTTATGCATTCGTAAAACGCTGGAAACAATTCTTACAACCTACTCAGGAGACAAGAACAGTGAAGATTACAAGAAGTTTGTTGATTACAGCAAGCGTGTTTTCTTTGCTAACGGAATTCATCATCATTACAGCAATGCAAAAATGCTACCTGACTTTTCTTTTAATTATTTCAACGAATTAGTCAGCAAAAG
>CAIQBY010000163.1 GCA_903870175.1 uncultured Bacteroidota bacterium | reverse complement strand
TTGACTTAATCAATACTGGAGTTTCTACTTCAAGGAAATTTAATCTGTCAAGATACAAGCGAGTTTCAATAGCCATCCTATGACGTAATTCCAGATTTTTACGTACCGGATTTCTTCTTAAATCCAAATAACGATATTTCATTCGGATATCATCGCCACCGTCTGTATCGTCTTCAATAGTAAAAGGTGGAGTAATAGAAGAATTTAAAACAACAATCTTTTCAGGAGTAATTTCGATGTCACCGGTTTCAATTTTATCTGATTTGGAATAACGTTCTGCAACTTTTCCGGTAACACTAATCACATATTCACGGCCCAGTGAACGGGCAATATCAATAATTTCCTTATTTGCATTTTCAGTTTCAATAGTTATCTGAGTGATACCATAGCGGTCGCGTAAATCAATCCAGAGTAATGAACCTTTATCTCTTACTCCCTGCACCCATCCACTGATAGTAACGGATTGTCCAACATTATTTATTCTTAATTCGCCGCAAGTATGTGTTCTTAACATTTTATGAAGTTATATATTTTAATGGACTGCGAAAATACTAAAAAATCAAAAGCGGCACTTGTAAAACAAGTACCGCTTTTGCCCAAACAAACAATTAAACTAACTAAACTAACTAAACTAACTAAACAAACAAACAAACACTAAACTAAATGGAATAATAAACACATAAAAAAATTAAAATAATTGTGGATGCAGCAAGGAAAATTACTGGTACTTCGATACCGTCTCTGCGGTAATGACGTGCATGACGTGCTAGGACTTTTCTGTTCATGGCTTCTGAAATTAAATTGTTAAACTCTGGTAACATTGATTCCATATTTGAAATTCTATATAATAAGTTTAGGTGCGGGGGAATTAATTTATCATACAACATCCCCATGTTAGTGCCAATAAATCAAAAAGAACGATCCCCCGACACCTATATTTTAAATCATCTTGAAAGAACTTAATCAGAAATGTAATTTTTTATTGTCTGATAGAAGAGGAGGCTTTTTTATGTTGATTATCTCCTTTTCTGATACAATATTACGGTAAGATAGTATACAAAAATATCAGATTTGGTGAGTGGTATGTTTTGTGGGGGTGAACGGTCGAAATTTCCGGTAAGCGGTAATTTCAGGTTTTAGCTTCTTGTTGTTTTTGGGCGAATCACCATCCTGCCATCTATCAAGTTCCTCCCTGCCCTCACGCGGTATCTTTTTTTCTTTTATTTTTCCCTGCGGGGCAATGGCAAAAAAAGGATACTTCACGCGGGTCAGGCGCAGTTGGAAGTTCATTGCGGTCATTGAGCTTCGGTCATTGAGCTTGTCGAAATGCCGCGGTTACTGAGCTTGCCGAAGTATCCATACCAACACAAAAAAACCAGACAGGTCTCCAAGACCTGTCTGGTTTAATACTCCTATTTTCTCACTCTCCTCGTCATTGCGAGGCACAGCCTGTCCCGACCTTTCGGGAAAGCAATCTCTTAAAACACCACCCAACCCCGTAGGGGTGGCATATTGGTAGCCACGGGTGAAACCCGTGGTAAATAAAATCCCTCCAATCTCCCCACCCCAGCGGGGTCGAATTTACATAACAAAAAAACGCCTTGCAATTTGCAAGGCGTTATACAAAATTATTTATATAAAATTACTACTCTATTTAATTACCTGACCCTCTGTAATAATTACAATTGGTGGCGGTGTTGGTTTGGGTTGTGTTTGCATTTTTAATATTATTTATAGTACAAAGATAAGCATTTTTTTATTTCGGACTTACTATTTCAACTTTATAAATATTTTCCTTATTTATTTTTTTATGATACGAATTGAAATGCCTGGACAAAAACAATACGTTACTATTAATGCATAAGCATTTCCTGTATGTGCATTTTGAGTTCCAAGATAATTAGAAGGCACTCCAACCTGACCTGCATTACAAGCATTCATATAATCAGGTGAAGCTATCGTAGGGTTAAGCCAGGATGTTGCATAAGTTATTTGACCTCTATTGTTTGGACAAGTAACAGTATCTTCAAAACTTGGGTTAGGAACGAGGTTTGTCTGTGAAAATGAACGAACAGCTAACAGCGAAAAGTAAATGGGAAATAGATATTTGATAAAATTTTTCATTTGTTCTGAATAAAATAACTTCAACCTGCAACAC
>CAIQBY010000162.1 GCA_903870175.1 uncultured Bacteroidota bacterium | reverse complement strand
TTTTACAATGTGAGAAATTAAACGCGTAGTAGTAGTTTTACCGTTAGTACCTGTAATAGCAATAATAGGTATGCGGCACGACTTGCCCTCAGGATAAAGCATATCAATAACCGGAGCAGCTACGTTGCGCGGCAAACCTTTTGCAGGCGCAAGATGCATACGGAAGCCGGGAGCTGCATTTACTTCAAGCACCACGCCACCGGTAGTTTCAAGCGGTTCTGATAAATTAGAAGCCATAATATCTATACCGCAAATATCGAGTCCGATAATACGCGAGATGCGTTCGCAAATAAATATATTATGAGGGTGCACAATATCTGTAATATCAGTGGAAGTGCCACCGGTGCTGAGATTGGCAGTTCCTTTCAAATAACATTTCTCCTCTTTATTCAAAATAGTTTCGAGAGTAAACTCATGTTTGGCAAGTTGTTCCAGCGTTTCACGGTCAATACTTATTTCTGTCAATACATTTTCATGACCGTAACCTCTTCGCGGATCTTTGTTTTCTTTCTCAATCAATTGCTGAATAGTGGAAACACCATCTCCTACAACATGCGCCGGCTCACGCAAAGCGGCTGCAATAAATTTATGATTGATAACCAATACCCTGAAATCATATCCTGAAATAAATCTCTCGATAATAATTTTTCGTGAATATTTTTTTGCATGGTCATAAGCTGCATGCGCTTCTTCCATCGTTTTCACGTTGATTGAAGCACCTTTGCCATGATTTCCATCAAGCGGTTTGAACACTAATGGAAAACCAATTTTGTTAACCGAATGTTCTAAATCTTCAATGCTGGAAATACAAACTCCTTTGGCAACAGGTATTGCAGCATCGTGAAGCATTCTTTTTGTTTCATCTTTATTGGATGCCAAATCAACAGCTATTGAACTTGTATGATTAGTCATCGTTGCACGAAAGCGAACCTGATTTTTACCATAACCCAATTGCACCAATGATTGGCTATCAAGGCGAATGAAAGGAATATCTCTTGCCACTGCTTCATCAATAATAGAACCTGTACTTGGTCCGAAACGCACATCTTCACGAAGTTCGCGCATGGTTCTGATATCAGGTTCCAAATCATACTGCTCCCCGTTTACAATTGCCTCCGCTATGCGTACTGCGGCTTTTGCGGCATAAGTACCCACGGCTTCTTCCATATAAGAAAACACCACATTATAAACGCCTCTGGTTCCTGTGCCTCTGGTTCGCCCGAAGCCACAGTCCATTCCGGCAAGTGTCTGGATTTCCAGAGCAATATGCTCAATCACATGCCCGATCCATGTTCCTTCTTTAACACGAATAAAAAAACCACCTTCAATATTAGGAGAACAACGATGCGAAATCATTGTCGGAAACATGGTTTGAAGTCTGTCGAGAAAACCTTCAATTTCATTTGTAGGCTTATGTTCCAACTCCTCAATATCAAGTTTCATTACTATTAGTTTTCGTCTTCTAATCGACCAATAGTTTGGGCCTCTCATTACTTTTATCTCTACTATCTTCATACTATTTATGTGTTTTAAATTTCATCAAAGTAATAAAATTTAAGTTACAATGCCTAATTTATTAATAACTATCTTGATTTTGTTGATATTAAAATATATTAATACAAATAACAATTAATAAAGAGTTTACATTTGCACCGCATTAAACTAACATAAAAACAGAATGACAATCCCAAAAGGAAAATTGATATCAATAGGCGGCAGCGAGGATAAAGGAACAGGCATCGAACCTAATTTTGAACCAAAAGCACATTTACAGTTCTTCGAATTCGGAATACTAAAACGTATTCTTTCAGAAATAAAAGGCGTAGAATCCCGAATTGAAGTAATTACCACAGCTTCGCAAATACCTGAAGAAGTGGGAGAAAATTATTTGAATGCATTCGGGAAGTTAGGAGCTAAAAATGTTGGCATCATGCATATTAAAAACCGCGAAGATGTGCAGAATCCTGTATACATTGAACGTATTAAAAATGCTGATGGAGTAATGTTTACCGGTGGAAATCAAATGCGATTGACAATGATTTTCGGAGGCAGTGAGATACTCAAAATACTTATTGAACGATACGAAAATGAAAATTTTGTAATTGCCGGAACAAGTGCCGGAGCAATGGCAATGAGCAATACAATGATTTATCAGGGAAGCAGTACAGGTGCATTATTAAAAGGAGAAGTGAAAATTACTACAGGTCTTGCATTTATAAAAGATGTAATTATTGATTCGCATTTTGTTACTCGCGGAAGATTCGGACGTTTGGCACAGGCTGTTGCTGCTAATCCGGGATGTATCGGAATTGGATTGGGGGAAGATACAGGTGTACTCGTAACCGAAGGAAATAAAATGGAAGCGATAGGTTCCGGATTGATTCTTATTTTTGACGGCCATAGCATTCGTCATTCAAACATTGCCGACATTGAAGAAGGCGCACCAATTTCCATTGAACATCTTATTGTTCATGTGATGGAAAAAGGAAATGCTTATTATTTGAACGAACGGAAATTCCTGGCTAAGGCGATTAAAGAATAGTATTTATTTTCTAATGATTGTTCGTTGTTGGAGAACTTAAATTAATATCTAATTTTAGTTAGAGTAATTATTTAAACGCTTTAATTAATGAAATATATGCTCCTAATCCCGAAGATGACTTTTGAGCAACGTAACCTTCAATATTATTGCTGCCGGCAAACATCATAAATCCTTTGCCAAAGTTAGCAAACATGCCAATGCCATAATTGAAATTTCCGTACCCGCCATATCCGAAAGTGGCGTTGAGTGAGAATTTTTTATTGATAATAAAGTTCCCTTTTACATAGTATAGAATATTATAATTGGCGTTATAAATATACTTTACCCCTTCCTTCAAATGGAAATATTTATTGAATTCTGTTTCGAAAGAAACATCTAAAGTAGCGGGAAGAGTAACGTTAAAAGCTTTCTTTTTAAATGGAGCAATTGATTTTTGAAGACTGTCTTTGTTTGTATGTCCAAAAGTAGAATCTTTCAAATCGTTAATATTATGTATTTGAAATCCTGTATAATGAAAAAGGGAGTCCTGATTGAGATACAATGTTTGTTTATTGAACCGGATAGCTCCTAAATCAGATACAGAAAATCGAAATTTACATTTCCTGAAACGTGTTTTTAAAGGAGCTTCCAGATATATATCAACGCTGGCACCATATCCGTTTAAAGCTCCTATTCCCTTGTGTGCAGTATCAGATTGAGCCACCTGCATGGAGGTATTAAAATTAATATACTGCCCATCTGCACTTGTATAAAGTTCCGCTTTTCTAGCAGCAATAGACGCAAACTGCTCTCCTTTAAGAAACGAAACTCCAATTCCAAAATTAATAGTGGTGTCTGATTTCGCTTTATATATTCCAATTTGCAGTTGCTGATACCTGATAAAGTTCAAATTAAAATCATTGAAATAAGCAGTTCTCCCGGCATATTGAGAGTTACCATAAAATCCGACTTTATAAAAATCATCTGAATATTTTGCATCGAAATGCTCCCTGTCCCTAATACTAAAAAAATAGTTAATCCCTTTCTTATGAAATAATGAATCAGCTTTTATAGAAGCGAAAACTCCGTAATTGACGTCTGCTCCTACTCTATTAACATTTTTGGTTCTGTTCAACACTCCATCTTTAGTATCCTGATCAATATAGGAGCCGGTATAGAATTTAGAAATAAATCGGGTAGTTAAAGCTGAAGAATTAAAATCGATATCTCCTATTATACCTATATGAATTGATGAAGAGTCCGCAGTTTCTTTTGCAAAAATGGTTGGAAGTTGAGCTTCGGTTTTTAAAATGTTTAATAAAATCAGGAGGAGAATAAAGAATTTTTTCACAAATAATATTACCTTTTATTGTACATGAACTGTATAATTAATATCCCCTACAAGATTAACATCTAATTTATAATCACTGTAAATTTTGATGTAACTTGGTTGAGAGCTGGTATTGAATTTGACCTTTACCGCCAGCTTTTTTGTAGCATAAAGTGCATTCATTTTAC
>CAIQBY010000161.1 GCA_903870175.1 uncultured Bacteroidota bacterium | reverse complement strand
TACTGATTATATTCCTGTAAATATAAATAAGACAGCAACTGGTGCTTCGGATTCAATTATTGTTTCCACTTGGGCAACAAATAACGCAAATACAACATTACCAAGTGGTATTATTGCTGCATGGATGGTTGGGCCTGCAGGAGCCACTGCAATCAATTCTGCAATCGATCGATTCTGGCAAATAAGAATGGCTGCTAATGTTAGCGGTACTACAGATCTTTCATTTAGAGGTGCTGAAAGTGCCACAACCTCAGTTCCGTTAGGTTCTTTCAGTGGGCAAGAATGGAATATACCTCAATTACAATGGTTTGCAGCCACGGGTTCTGGTTCTGGAGTTGCAGCTGGAAGTATTGGAAGTGTTACTGGTATAACAATGGTCCCCTATGGAACATCTACCAGTTCACCTTATGTGCTTACATTGGCTACTCTTCCTTTGCCTATTGAATTAGTTAGTTTCTCCGCTTCTTGTGAAAACAACAATACGCATATCAAATGGACCAATGCAAGTGAAACAAATGTTTGGAATATCGAATTACAAAAAAGTGTTGATTTGAATTATTGGACTACAATATATACAGCACAACCTTCCAACTCAAGTTTTACTACTAATTATAATTACGTTTATAATGAAACAAATAATTCTGCGGTTTATTATCGCCTAAAAACAAATAATAATGATGGAAGTGATGATATCAGTGGAGTAATTACTAATCAGCCCTGCAATTCTGACGGGAGCCATAATACTTTATCCGCTTATTATTATCAAAATATGATAAATGTCCTTTCCCAATTTGCTGACGATGCTAAGGTAAGTTATTCATTGTACGATTTACAGGGTAAAAGAATAGTTACGGGTGAATATACTGCAGGTAAAGGGGAAGAAATGGTATCGCTTCCAACTAATGATTTGGCAGATGGAATTTATATTTTTAATGCAGAAAGCAATTCGACTTTTTATAATAAAAAGATAATAGTTGCAAGATAATAACCTCTAAAAATGAAAAACTACTTATTAATTTTATTCGCAATTTTTTCGTTTTTCGCGAAAGCTCAAAATATTGGTATTAATGCCACTGGAGCGGTTCCTAATTCATCCGCGATGTTAGATATTGTTAGTACTACAAAAGGATTATTAATCCCTCGGGTAACTTCCGCACTAAAAACAGCGATGAATCCGTTGCCTCAGGCCGCACAAGGATTAGTAGTATACCAAACTGATGGCGTGCAAGGATTCTACTATAACACAAGTGCAACAACTACTCCCGCATGGGTTTATCTTAATCCAACCAGCGGATGGTCACTGACAGGTAATGCAGGTACTTCATCAGCCACTAATTTTGTAGGGACTACTGATAATACTGATTTAGTATTTAAAATAGGACTTACTAGTACTATGTCAGGGCGGATAGGATATGCTGATTTAAATACAAATTTTGGTTATAATTCGCTGGCAAGTGCATCTCTTACCGGAACTTCCAATGCCGGTTTTGGTACAAACTCACTCCTTGCTACAACATCAGGCAATTATAATTCAGCTATTGGAGCAAGTTCATTGAAAACCAATACTACTGGGTCATATAATACAGCAACAGGTGCCTCCTCCTTGCAATTGAATTCTACTGGTGGTTATAATACTGCCAATGGTGTTTTCAGTCTTTGGAATAATACTGGTAATAATAATACAGGTACAGGCGCATACTCCCTGTTTAGTAATGTTGGCGGCTATAGTAACACTGCCAACGGAATATATTCTCTTTATAAAAATACTGGCGGAAACAGAAATACTGCAATTGGAGATTCGGCAATGTATTCAAACACAACAGGAAATAATAATGTGGCATCGGGTTATTATTCGCTATATAATAATACTACAGGATATAATAATTCTGCTTTTGGATTTAGTGCCTTACTTACCAACAATTTAGGTGGTTATAGAAACACTGCTATTGGCGATTCAGCTATT
>CAIQBY010000160.1 GCA_903870175.1 uncultured Bacteroidota bacterium | reverse complement strand
CCCGCACTTGCATTTGTCAAGGTGGTAGTTCCAAAAGTAATGGATGAACTATTGAAATATCCGGTAACATATAAATTACCAGCATTATCAGTTGCAATGCTCGTAGCAGAATCGGCACCTGATCCGCCTGCGCTCTTTGCCCATACTACAAGTCCTTCGTTACTGTATTTTGCAATAAACACATCCGAACTGCCATTATTTGTAAGAGTTATACCGCCAAGCGTAAATGAAGTGCTTGTGAAAGTACCAACCACATATACATTGCCGGCATTATCACCCACAATGCTTTTTACTATTTCATTGCCCGAACTGGAACCTCCCATTACAGGGCGATAAAATCTGGGAACTTGGGAATACACATTAATACTAAGGATGCTAAGAATAGCAATAAGGATAAGATGGTAAGTTTTTTTCATGGTGTTTGATTTTATTTATATTTTATGATGTTTGTAGTTAGATTACTTTTTCTCTGTTAATACGTTATTAGTAATAACAGGTTTCAATAACCAAGCATTATTATTGAGCAATGCCTGAATATTTTTTACTTCTTCTTTTAATTCTTCTATACTTTTGTTCTGGTCTGTTACTTGTTTTTTAAGAGCCTCATTTTCTTTGGCTAGCTGTTGTGTAGCACTAATGTTAAGTGTTGACAAAGCTTCATAGTCAACAGTGCGGAAATCGTTTACTTCTCTTCCAAATACAAATACCTGTCCATTGTCTTTTAAGTTTACTTCAAAACCTGTTGAATCCGCTTTCTCCACTTCCACTATTTCTGTTCGGTCATCAAATATTAATTTTACCCGTTCACATTCTTTTAAATTATTTTTAACAGTTATTTTACCATCACAAATATCAGCAAGGCGGTAAATATCAGGAACCACATCTTTTATTTTATTTACTGCATTAGGATATACTTTTTCCAACTCCTGTGCTATTAGTTTTTTATAAAGCTTTGTACCTTTTCCAACAGTATCAATATATTTGTAGTCAGTAATTTTTATTTTCATTAACGTATTCAAATCTTCAAAATTATTAGTAATACCGAGTACTCGTTTAATCCGAGCATCTGAAAATGCATCAAACTCTGAACCTGCAATACGGTCAGATGCATATATGGAAATAGGAACGGAGGTGGCGGTACCTTGAGAACCATTAGTAGAGTTATTATAATAATGATAAGCGATAGAATAGCTAGTATTTCCCTCAACTTCCAATAATCCTTTGTAAGGTTGATACGTTCCAATTCCTACATTTACAGTATAAGTACCTACGCCACCTAATACGAGGGCATTACTAACTTCAACTTTTGCACCTACACCAATTGCAGTTGAATTTGAAACATCGAAATAATAGGCACCTGCACCTGCACCTAAAAATGTATTATTAGATCCGGAATTGGAAGAAATACTGTTTGCGATTACAGGACCTGGTGCAGTGGCAGCAGCTCCTGCCCAAGGACCTAAATAAGTATTATTCGACCCCGTAGAATTATCTACACCTGCTTCATATCCTGAAAATAAATTGTATTGCCCGGAAGTATTACTAAAACCAACACCACATCCCAAAAAATTGTTATAACTACCTGTGTTCTGATTTCCAGATAAAGTACCAAGAAAAGTATTATTAGTGCCAGTAGTGCCAGCATTACCAGAACCATAACCTAAATATATGTTTAATCCACCTGAAGTGTTATTATAGCCTGCTCCACTACCCATAAAAATATTCTCATTACCACCTGCATTATCATATCCAGCTTGGTAGCCAACAAATATATTATCATTACCTATATTATTAAATCCTGCAGTGGTACCTAAAGCAACATTGTTTTGAGAACTATTTGTTGCATTGCCATATAAGGCATAATACCCAACAGCAACATTAAAATTGCCAGCAACATTGTTTCCAAGTGCATTGCTGCCTATTCCTGTATTTTGAATTCCAGTATTTTGAAATAAAGTCTGATAACCTACAGCAACATTGTCGCTTCCTGTATTTGCTTTAAGAGTTTTATATCCAAAGGCAGTATTGTTGCCTCCTGCACTATTAAACGTATATAGTGACTGAAAACCCATAGCGGTATTATTAATACCAATAGTATTAGATAATAATGCCTGATAACCTACAGCAGTATTTTGTGCGCCTGTTGTTACATTTGCTGCCTGAAAACCAAAAGCTGTATTTGCCAATGCAAAATTATAATCAATTTTACCAGCATTAGTACTATTTACTGTAAATGTCAATGGGGCAGCAGTTAAACTACCTAAAACTACTTTTGTATTAATATTATCATAATAAAGGTAACCGGTATTAGTTCCTGCTGAATTAGAAACCACGAATCCGTCTCCACCTGTTGAACTGTTGTTCACTCTGGCATATATTGGGGATGCGCTGCTGCCCGCAATATCAAGAACCTGTGTAGGTGAGGTAGTACCAATACCCACCCAGCCATTGCTTTGCTGAACAATATCATTATTACCCCCAAGGTATAGATTTCCGGAAGCGTTATCTATAGTGAACGGTCTAAGACTATTCCACCCCCCATAAGGAGTTCCGGAGTTAGTGAGAAGAAAATAAGTATCACTGCCATCGTTTCGGAGGAAACATCCATAATTGCCTGCTACTGCCCTAAATTGACCAGCCCCACTTCCTAAAGTTCCTATTACTTCTCCACTCGCTCGGATATAACCGGTAACATCCAATGAATATGCAGGTGTAGTAGTTCCTATACCAACATTACCTCCACGTCCATTAAGTATTAAAGGTGCTACTGTTAATCCCCACTTAACCGACTGGATGTATGATACATCATTTGTTTTATCAGCACCCATATAAAGTATATAATCCTGTGTACCTTGTGTACCGCTATTATTTGTACCCGTTAAAACAGAGAAACCACTGGACGAAGCTTCATTGTTTGAATAAAGTCCTGTTGAATTTAAAACTGTTAAGGTCTGATAAGGAGATACTATACCTCCAATACCAACATTGCCTGTAGATTGTATTCTCAATCGTTCTGTACCAGATGTTTTTACAATCCAATCGGCAACATTGCTACTACCAATCCATTAGTTAGGAGAAGCAGGCAAAGTACCACCTGTTAATGTATTGCCACCAGTTAACGACCATGCTGTGTTTGTAGGTACGGCACCAAAAGTATTATTACCAAGTAATACCTGGTTTGCATTGCCGGAAAAATTGGTTTTACCTATGTCACCATTAGTATTTGAAGTTAGTATAGCACCCGATGCCCCACTTGCAAGAGTACTCACTCTTTCAGTACCCACTACATGTAATGCCTGTGCAGGAGCAGATATTCCAATACCTACATTACCGTTGTTATCCATTCTGAAACCAGAGGTGCCCGATGCCCATGGAGCAATAGTAAAAGCTCCTGTGCCTAATGTGCCTCCAGAATAAATTATAGCATTATCATTTGCCTGTACAATACCATTAAATGAACCGGTTGCAACAGTACCTCCCAATAATTTCATCCATCTGGTTCCATCAGTACACATAATACCATCATTGGAAGTGGAGGTTGTAACTACTAATTTATTGGCAGGGCCAGTAGTTCCAATACCAACGTTACCGCCAGACTGAACTGTCATTCGAGTTAAGCTATTTGTTTTTACCACCCAATCGAACGCATTAATACTTCCAATCCATTCGTTACCAGTTAAGGTATTGCCCGCAGTTGTCCAGCCTGCATTGGATGGAGAAAGATAACTCCATGCAGGAGTAGTGGTTGTACTTGTATTATAATAAAATCCCTGAACACCGTCGGTTTGATAAACTACCAAACCTTGTGCAGGTGCAGTAAGTGTAATGGCTGCTTTTTCTGAAGCAAGCATTCTTGGTATTAATAAACCTAATTTGGGAGATGTACCTGTTGCATCAATGTCAAGCAATGCAGCAGCGTTTGGCGTGGCACCGGAAGTGTTTACACCAATGTTTTGTGCTTTCGTAAAAACAATAAAAAGAAGGAAGAGAACAACAAGTAAATGTTTTTTCATTCAGGCATTCTTAGTTTATTTCTCATTTATAAGTGGAGTATTAACGGTTTCTATTTTTAATTTAAAGCAATATTTCCTAACGATGTATTATTTAATTTTCTCTATTAACAATATTATTATTCGGCTAAGATATAAAAAATATAACATACAAACTGAATAAAAAGATAAGTAATAGAAATGGATGGCAAGAAATAGTTATTGTTTTTTTCACGCATCTAAAGTATTGCTATTTCTTAACAGTATATGTGACATTCGTCATATAATTATAATACTCCATATTTTTTTATTAACAGGCGAGCATGAAACTTCGATTGTTAATTACAAAGAACCAACAATTGGTATTAATTAGACCTCTTTCTTAATTAAAGAAAATAAAAGATTGGAACGCTGATGACGCTGATTGTTTATGGTAAAGAATGATTTTTTCTTTTGACGATTAGTACTACTTTACTAAAACACTTAATAGGATTGGGATGTATGATGGACTAACGCACTATCTGGCTCACACAGCCACTGGCTGTATGCCCTGCCTTCGGCAATTATGAAAGAGGTCTATTATATCAATATGTTTTTTCTTAAATGCGAGATTTCGAAATATATTCTGAATAATTAAAAAACTGTTTAAATTTCATTCAATTCATTTACTATAGGTTTTCGACAAGCTCAGACTGACCTTGCGCACCTGTCATCCTGAGCTTGTCGAAGGAGTGTGATAACTCAAATATTGGTATACTGCATTTTATTTTAATGAAATTTAAACAGTTTCTAAAACGTAACCCAACAAAACTTTATTTCATTTTGTATCATTTTTCATTACCTTTACCGATAATTAAACTCTCCTGACGGACTTCATTAAGCAACTGACAATGCAAAGATGATGAAATATCATCTGATGATTTAATACTGATTTCAATTAATAAGAGGATCAGTAATAAAATAGTTTGTATTTAAAATCAATTTTCCCGTTATTAAAATAATAACATTCGAAAGTTGAATAACATCAATAGCTTGAATAATAGCAATTGCTTTTTTGAGAATAGTAATTATAATTTCAAGAATACATAATTCAAGAACTTTTATAAAGAGTACTATTTTGGAACAGGCAATAACAATAAAACATATAGAAACAACAATTCCAATTGTAATTGTATGGGCGGCACTCGCTCAAACAGTGGCAATGCGAATTGTAATAAGAGTTTGGTTAATACTTGTCAGGGCAGCACTCGCTCAAACAATGGCAATACAAACTGAAGTAAAAGTTTGGTTAATACCTGTTAGGGTAGCACTCGCCCAAACAATGGCAATACAAATTGTAATAAAAGTTTGGTTAATACTTGTTAGGGAAACACTCGCTCAAACAGTGGCAATACAAATTGTAATTAAAGTTTGGTTAACACTAGTTAGGGAAACACTCGCCCAAACAATGGCAAACGAAATTGTAATTGGGAAAGCATAAATACAAACATAATGCAAAGGAATTACTGTTGCAATATACAATGTAGGATCAGCTTAAACATGAATGGTTAAAAGAAGAGCAGGAGTGAAGATATATAAAATTGAAATTAAATTACAGGGAAGTCAAGTAAGAATAATAGAAGAATAAAAAATGAACGAAAGAAATAAAGTATAAATAGTATTAATAATAATAAAAATTAAAACAATGAAAAAGAAAGGAAGAAAAGCT
>CAIQBY010000159.1 GCA_903870175.1 uncultured Bacteroidota bacterium | reverse complement strand
GGAAGACGTGCAGTTTTGGCGGTTCGCCAGAATTTAGTTTCCAAGATATTAGAACTTGAAAAAGATAGTTTATATAAAAAATACAAAGAAAGAGTTGGGGATATAATGACTGGTGAAGTTTATCAGGTTTGGAAAAAAGAATTGCTTGTGCTTGATGAAGATGGCAATGAATTATTATTACCCAAAACGGAACAGATACCATCCGATTTTTTTAAGAAAGGAGATACAGTAAGAGCAGTTATTCAGAGAGTAGATATGAAAAATAACAATCCTGTTATTATCTTATCTCGTACTTCTCCGAAGTTTCTTGAGCGTTTATTTGAAATGGAAGTTCCTGAAGTATTCGATGGCTTAATCACTATTAAAAAGATAGTGCGTGAACCAGGCGAAAGAGCAAAAGTTGCTGTTGAATCTTATGATGATAGAATTGACCCTGTAGGTGCTTGTGTGGGCATGAAAGGTTCCCGTATTCATGGAATTGTTCGCGAATTAAAAAACGAAAATATCGACGTAATTAATTTTACAAACAATGCCCAGTTATTTATTACTCGTGCTTTAAGCCCGGCAAAAATAACTTCTGTGAAAATTGATGAGGAAAATAAAACAGCTGAGGTGTTTTTGAAACCAGATCAGGTTTCATTGGCAATAGGCAGAGGCGGGCATAATATAAAACTTGCAGGAAAATTAACAGGATACGAAATAGATGTATATCGCGATACTGATATTGATACTGATGATGTGGATTTAGAAGAATTCGCAGACGAAATAGAGAGCTGGATATTGGATGAATTAAAAAACATTGGTTGTGATACTGCAAAAAGTGTTCTTGAACTTTCGAATGAAGAACTTGTAAAACGTACCGATTTGGAGGAAGTAACAATTAATGAGGTAAAACAAATTCTTCAATCGGAATTTGAATAAAATTGGGACTAAAGAACACAATCTCTTTTTGAATAATTTGTTCTTTATTCACTTTTCACTATTAACAATAATATTTTTATGTCAGAATTCACAGAACAACGATTAAGTAAATTAGCAAAGGAATATAGTATTGGCGTGCAGCACATACTTGATTTCCTTAAAGGCAAAGGACATGTAGTGGATAATAATCCAAATACAAAACTTTCTGCTGAACTTGTTTCGTTAGTGGCGAAAGAATTTCAATCTGAAAAGGCAAAAGCTCTGGAAGCTGCGAAGGTGACCATTAGCCACAATGATTTACATAAAGATAATGTTTCGTTAGATGCAAATACTAAAAAACAGGAGCCTAAGTTTAAAGAAGAAAAAGAAGATCTTATTATTAAAAATGTTCCTACTATAAGTGTTGCAGAGAAAGAAAAAATAACTGAAAAGGTTGTAAAAAGTGCTCCTGAGCCGGTAAAAGAAAAAACCGTAAAAAAAGAAGTAAAAGAGGTAAAAGAAGTAACAGTTAAGGCTGAGGACGTATCAGCAAAAGCAAAACCCGATACTGAAAATAAGTTTAATGTAAAGGTTGTTGATAAAATTGATTTGTCTGCAATCAACTCAAAGACTAAACCTGATAAGAAAACTAAGAAAGAAAAAGAAGACGAGAAAAAAACTAAGTCAGATAAAACTTCTAAAACTGCCAAAACCTCTAAAGCTGAAAAACCGGAAAAAGCAACTGCAAAAGGGAAAGGAAAAGCTAAAAAGGAAGAAGAAGTTATTGAACAAAAGCCGGTGGATGAAGTTTCTTCACCTATTGAAACAACAGTAGAACCTCCAAAGATTGACCATTATGAGACCAAAATAGAAAAGCTTGAGGGTCCTAAGATAATGGGTAAAATAGAACTGCCTGTTAAAGAAGAAAGAAAAAAACCTGTGGCGTCTTCAAGTGGTTCTGGACTTACGGATAATAAAAAGAAGAGAAAGCGCATAAAGAAAGGCTTTGGTGGCGGAACACTTGGTGATAATTGGGATTCGAAAAATAAACCTGGAACTACTCCTGGAGGAAATACTGGTAGCGGAGTAGGCAGACCGATTGGAACTGGTGCAGGTACTCCAGCTAAAGATGCTCCAAGAAAACAATACCCTAATAATAATCCACAGGCACCAAGAGGAAGATTTCAACGGCCTGCAAAAGTTGAGTTGACGCCCGACCAGATACAACAGCAGGTAAAAGAAACACTTGCGAGATTGAGCGGTGCAGGGAAATCCAAATCATCTAAACATCGTAAATCCAAACGTGAAACGGTAAGTGAAAGGATTCAGGAAGCGGCAGATTTGACTGAATCAGAAAAGAAAACTATTAAAGTTACAGAGTTTGTTTCCGCCAATCAGTTGGCGCAAATGATGAGTGTGCCTGTAAATGAAATTATTTCCACATGTATGAGTTTGGGTATGTTTGTTTCCATTAATCAACGATTGGATGCTGAAACACTTGCTATTGTTGCTGAAGAATTCGGATACAAACTGGAGTTTGTGAGTGTGGAAGTGCAGGAAGCAATAAAAGTAGAAGAGGATAAACCGGAAGATTTAGTTGACCGCTCACCAATTGTAACCGTGATGGGACACGTTGATCATGGTAAAACTTCGTTGCTGGATTATATCAGAAAAACAAATGTTATTGCGGGTGAGGCTGGTGGTATTACTCAGCATATTGGAGCTTATAATGTGAAGTTGGAAAATGGCAAGACTATTACTTTCCTTGATACTCCGGGTCACGAAGCGTTTACAGCCATGCGTGCACGCGGTGCACAGGTTACTGATATTGCCATAATTGTGGTGGCAGCTGACGACAGTGTGATGCCGCAAACGATAGAAGCTATTAATCATGCTCAGGCGGCAGGTGTTCCTATTGTTATTGCAATAAATAAAATTGATAAACCGGGAGCAAATCCTGATAAGATTCGCGAAGCATTATCGCAGATGAATATACTTGTAGAGGAATGGGGTGGTAAATTTCAATCTCAGGAAATATCTGCAAAGAAAGGGCAGGGAATAGAAACCTTACTTGAAAAGGTATTGCTGGAAGCGGAGATGCTTAATTTAAAAGCGAATCCGAATAAAAATGCAACAGGTACTGTTATTGAATCGGAACTTGATAAAGGAAGAGGATATGTGAGCACAATATTAGTGGAAGCAGGAACTTTACATGTTGGAGATATAGTATTGGCAGGCTGTTTCAGTGGAAAAGTGAAGGCAATGCATAATGAAAGAGGGTCGGCTGTAAGAGAAGCTGGTCCGTCAATGCCTGTGGAATTGCTTGGTTTGAGCGGTGCGCCTCAGGCTGGTGATAAATTCCATGTGATGGATGACGAACGCGAAGCACGTGAGATTGCTGCCAAACGTTTGCAATTGCAACGTGAGCAAGGTATTCGTACTCATAAACATATTACACTTGATGAAATAGGAAGACGATTGGCGATAGGTGATTTCAAGGAGTTAAATGTGATTGTGAAGGGTGACGTGGATGGCTCGGTGGAAGCACTTGCTGATTCGTTGCAAAAACTTTCTACGGAAAAAGTACTTGTGAAAATTATTCATAAATCAGTAGGAGCAATAAGCGAATCTGATGTATTGCTTGCATCTGCATCCAATGCGATTATTATTGGTTTCCAGGTTCGTCCGTCTGCAACAGCACGGAAAGTAGCCGAAACCGAACAAATTGATATTCGTCTGTATTCCATTATATATGATGCCATCAACGAGATTAAGGCCGCAATGGAAGGTATGCTTGCACCGGAATTTGAAGAGAAAATTGTTTGCAACATCGAGATACGCGAAGTATTTAATATCACTAAAGTGGGCAATATTGCAGGATGTATGGTGCTTGACGGAAAAGTTACACGTAATACCAAAGTAAGAATCATTCGTGATGGTATTGTGGTACATACGGGCGAACTTGGTTCGTTAAAACGTTTCAAAGATGATGTTAAAGAAGTGAACAAAGGTTTTGAATGCGGATTGAACATCAATGGATTTAATGATATTAAACAGGGAGATATTATTGAAGGCTATGAAATGGTGCAGATAAAAGCAAAGTTATAGAGATATAAAAGTTTTTGTAACCTAAAGAGGAGTAATAGTATTACTCCTCTTTTTTTTGTGCCTGAAAATTTGCATTAGGGGTCACAGTTAATTTAATAATGAGTTTCTATTTTGTTCGTATTAGTTCGTTTTTTCTAAAGAAAGGTTGAGAAAGTGCTGAAAACGCTAAAGTGTTGATATTATGATATGTGAACTATTTCGGATGCACTTAGGAAGTGGATTCGATGACTTAGGAAGTGGATTCGATCACTTGGGAAGTGGATTTGATCACTTGGGAAGTGGATTCGATGACTTAGGAAGTGGATTTGATGACTTAGGAAGTGGATTCGATCACTTGGGAAGTCGAATTTATCACTTAGGAAGTGGATTTGATGACTTAGGAAGTGAATCTTTGCACTTTGAGTTCTGATTAAACATAGGTTTTAAATCTTAATGCCTACTACACAAATATCATCGACTTGTTCGAGTTTACCTTTCCAGTTATTGATTATTTGTTTTAATGTTTCATTCTGCTCGCGCATGGATAAGTGTTGAATGGAAAGAAGTGTTTCTTTAAGTCTCCTCGACGAGAATTTCTTTCCTTTCTCTCCGCCAAACTGGTCGGTGTATCCATCGGAGAACATATATAATGCATCCTCTTTTTGAAGTTGAATAATATTATTGGTGTATTTTTTTCTTTCGAACGAATGTCCGCCAATGGAAAGGTTGTCGCCTTTAACTTCGGTAAGAACATTGTTTCTTATTAAATATAATGGACGGTGAGCGCCTGCAAAATTAAGCTCCATCTTATTAATATCGATATTGCAGAACCCGACATCCATGCCATCGTGCATTTCAAGCGCTTCATTGGTAAGATATTTAAAGTCGGAATCGAGAGAACGGAGCACAACGGAAGGAGATATTTTATGTTTATAATGGATAACATCGTTAAAAAATGAATTGCCAATCATACTCATCAAAGCCCCCGGGATGCCATGCCCTGTGCAATCTGCCAAGGCAACCAACACATTTCCTTCCTTTTCATCCACTCTCACAAAATCTCCGCTTACAATATAAAGAGGCATATTAAGTATAAAAGAATTAGGAAAATGTTTGATAAGTATTGCCTTTTTATTGATAGTAGCATTCTGGATAACCTTGGCATAGTTTAAACTATCTGTTACATCTTTATTTTTCTGTTCAATAATCTTGCTCGCGCGAGAAAGCATGTCTGCTTAGGTTTCGAGCATCACATTTAATTTTGCGAGTTCGACAGTGCGCTGCATTACCTTTTCTTCCAGATCTTCATTCAATGTAATAATTTCGTTTTCTGCCTTTTTAATTTCAGTGATGTTTCTCGAAAAACAAGCAGTACCTATTACTTCATCACCTTTACGGATAGGATAAAAAGAAATTTCGGACCATAATTCTTCAGTAGACATCGAATGTTCAACAATTTTAAAACTTTCGCCGGTAAATGCTCTTTCATAATATCTATTCCATTTTTCTAAAAGTTCGTCTTTAAATCCGCCGTCAGCAACGTCTTCATCAGTTTCTGTTTTTCCAGCCATTGTTTTTACCATGTTATCGAATGCACTATTCGAAGTGATTAACTTTTTATTTCTGTCCATACTCCACATCATATCGTTCGTATTATTTATAAGTGCGGCAAGGTTATTTTTATGAAACTCCTTTTGCTGTTCTGCAATTTTTATTTCTGTCACGTCCTGCAATACACCATGCAATCCGACAGGTTTTCCTTCCCTGTCAAAATCAAATTGGGTTTTCAGATATACATATCTTTCTTCGCCATCAGGCCTGATGATGCGGAAATAAAATGCAGAGTCACAAACTAAAGCATTAAATTTTTTAATCTTTTCAGTAACAAATCCGAGGTCTTCGGGATGAATATATTTCAACCACGATTCGTAAGGCTGTCTGTTCTCCTTGGTCGAAACACCAAATATTCTGCATGTTTCATCCGACCAAACCGAAATGTTATTGGCAAGATTTAATTCCCAACTGCCTACATGCGAAATCGCCTGGGCTTCTTTTAACCGCGCTTTGCTGTGTTTTAATTTTGCTTTGTACTTTTTTCTTTCCGATTCCTTTTCAAACACATCGAGAGCAAATGAAATGTCTCCCGAAATTTCTTCGAGCAAAGCAATTTCTTCCTTGTCGAAAAAATTAATCTCTGAAGAAAATATACTGAGAGTTCCTACTATATCACCTAATTTCCTTATCGGTAAATAAATTGCCGAAAGAAACTCGCGATTTTCGGAAAACTGTTTGTTTTTACTTTGTGCCGTTTGAGTTTTAAAGTCGTTTATTACAAAGTATGTTCCGCTATTTATAACAATGGAAATGGGCTCTTCGGCATCATAATTAAAATTTGTGAAATATTCCAAGTCGCTGCTCACAGCATTACTTTCGGCTACAAGATTAATCTTTTTCTCTTCCTCATTTATCATACCTATCCATGCAAAACCGAACTTCCCCTGGTCGGTAATAATGCGGCAGGCTTCTTTATATAAAGCACATTCGTTGTCCGAATGGACAATTAATTGATTGATATGACTAAGGATGGAATAAATTCTATTGCTTTTAATCAACTTCGCCTCTGTCCGTTTGCGGTCTGTGATGATTGTTTGAATACCTATTGAGCCAATAACTTTTTTATTGCTGTCCCAATAAGGCGACCCGCTAATCAGTGCCCACACAGAGTCTCCATTCTTCGCCTTTAAATGAACTTCGTATTGACTTGATTCAAATTTCTTTCTGCTCTGAACTATTTCAGGCATCTGTTTTATCTGCGATTCTTCAGCAAAAAACAATTTACTTGCTATTTTACCTTTTATTTCTTCGAACGTATACCCCAGTTGCTCGCAAAAGGTTTTATTGGCATACATGATTTCTTCTTTATTATTTACTATTATCAGCCCTTCATTCATTGCTTCGACAATACTATCCCATTGATGTTTCGGCGAGAAATCCAAAAACTTATAGTTTTTCATCGCAATAAATGATGTGATAGAAAAGATTGTAAAAAAAGAGGAAGCTAACGGGATATCATCAAGCCCTAAAAAAAGCGGGAATATAACTTCAGTAATTATTCCAATGATAATTGGCAAAGAAAAACCTATAGATAATAACAAAGCCTGTTTGCGTTTGATAGCGTTAGTTGCAGAATTAAAATAAGTGAACCAAAGTATTCCAAGAACAAAGAGAGAGCTGAGTGCAAGCCAGCAGTAAATAGTCAGATTAAGCATAGACGGCTCCGGATTAACAATCCAGTACCACTTTTCAGACTTTATAACATGGTATCTTCCTACTTTGGCAAGGATAAAAAACGAAAAAATTGCGGCAGGTATAAACTGTGAAAATAATAACAGATTAGCTGTAATTCTTTTGTTACAACGCAGGAATTTTAAGGTAAAAAACATACCGAAAGGAACAACAAAAAACAGAGACAACATTGAAATTCGAAACCAGATAAACGCAGCTTCAGCACTTTGGCTTGCTCTCAGGAAGCCTTCACTAACCTGCCAAAGCCCGATGAGAAGAACAAATGTTCCGAATATTAAATTGGTTTTGTTTTTAGTTAAAAAGAAATATACATATATAAATATTCCGAAGTTGATAAGTGCAGGCAGCAGGTAAAGCAACGCGGCTTCAGTGCTGCAAATGTTTATGTCAAAAAAATTCTTCATCCCCTTTTATTATTTATCTATCCCGTTTATTTTTTAACCTGTTAGTTTTTCTGAATATTAATTCATATTATTTTGTTTTTACTTAATTAATCAATTAGCATTATTATAAATGTTAATCGAAGTTCCTAATGTTAATACCGGAGCACACCTGTTATTGTACATCCCCTCAATATATTTAGTGTGATAAAAAACGGAAAAGCCAATGAAATTTCGGAATTCGATTCCTTTATATACTTTAACTCCCAACTCTATTCCGGCACCTGTTTCCAACGTCGACAGCCTTATTTTACACCAGTCAATTTGTGAATCTTTACAGTTTCCCCATCGTTCTTCTGTTCGCTGCTGTCCTTCTTCTATTACAATAGCAGAATAATTAATTGGTAGTTTATCAGAATAAAGTAAGTAGGAGAAAAACCTAAGTCTTAAATGTCCCTCGTTATCGGCCACTTTATAAGAATAGACAAATTTTACAGTTCTTGTCTGTTGAGAAATTTTTTGAATACAAGGACCTAAACTAAAATTACTTTTATTCTTCTCAATATTGATATTGAAAGAATAAAAAGTGCCATGTGCGTTTCCTGAAAGGAAAGAACTATAGCCGACCCCAAAGTTAGCCGGACTATTTTTCTTTTCCTGAGCTGTAGTATTGATAATACTAATCATTAAAATCAATATTATTGAAAACAATCTAAAATCAGCAATTCTGTTTTCCCCTCTTTCCTTCACGATACCAATAGTTTTCATTGTCAAAAGTTTTAAATATTTAATTTCACCTCTCCATAATCTCTATTACTGTTTTATAAATTTTTCTGTATACATCTTATTTCCATTTCGCAGCGAGATAAAATATATTCCAGCAGATTGATTTGTAATATCCACTGTTTCATTATTCATTTCAGGTGTTATGGATTCATACACCTTTTCACCTACAAGATTATATATGGTTATCTGATTCGTATTTCCTGATAATTTATCACCATTAAATTGGTAAATAAAATTTCCATTTGTTGGATTAGGAACAACTGAAAAAGTATTGTTTTCATCATTAGTTTTTATTCCTGTAGTAATTGAGCAGGAAGTATGAATTGTCACTGGGCTTAATCTATTAGTATTAGTTCCATCACCTAACTGTCCATAAGCATTTAGTCCCCATGACCAATAACTGCCATCGCTTTTAATAGCTAATGAATGGTCAGCCCCAGTTGCAATTGAGGATATTCCTGTAACTACATTAACCGGAACCGGAACATTTCTGTTTGTAGTAGTTCCATCACCTAATTCGCCATTGGGATTATATCCCCATGAAAGTAAAGTTCCATCACCTTTTAAAGCAATTGAACTTACACCTCCAGCTGCTATTGAAACAACTCCTGTAAGTGAATTTACCATTATCGGTATTAAGCTGGAGGTTGTTGTTCCGTTACCTAATTGTCCTGAACTGTTGCTTCCCCAAGCCCAAACCGTACCATCGCTTTTTAATGCTAAAGAATGTATTCCTCCTCCGGTAACCGAGGTAATTCCTGATAAACTTGTTAAAAGTTCCGGACTATGCTCATCCACAGTAGTTCCATCGCCAAGCTCACCGTCTGTGTTCCGACCCCAAACCCAAACAGTTCCGTCATTTTTTATAGCAAGTGAATGTTAACCCGCTCCAGCTATGGCAATAATTCCTGATAGGCCGCTAACTTGAATAGGAAGCGATTTATCAACTGTTGTTCCATCGCCAAGTTCACCGTTGAAATTCCATCCCCAAGCCCAAACCGTACCATCACTTTTTAATGCGAGAGTATGAAAAAAACCGGCAGAAATAGACATTACATTTGTAATACCCAACACTTTTATAGGGTGCAATCTATTTGTAGTAGTTCCATCACCAAGCTGCCCTTTTGTATTTCCGCCAAAAGCCCAAACTGTTCCATCACTTTTTAATGCCAAAGAATAATTTTGCCCTCCGGCAACAGAAATAATTCCCTCAAGTCCCACCACTTGTTCAGGAATATTTCTGTTCACTGTTGTTCCGTTGCCAAGCTGTCCGGTGGAATTATATCCCCAGGATTGTACTGTATTGTCGCTGCAAATGGAAAGAGAATGATAATCACCACAGGCAATTGTTTGTGCCGCAGCTTTGTTAACTAAATTTGTTGCAGTCATCATTAGCACTGCTCCGATTGTAAAAATTTGATTTTTCATGATTTCTAAGGTTTTAAGTTTATTAATGTTTAAGTTTATTTATATTGATTTGTTTTTTGCTTGTTTCTCTAATTACTGTGTTTTCAACATTTATTATTTAGGTAACTGGTTAGCTTTCGATAAAAATTTTCATTATCCATCGATTTGTTTATATATCCGTCACAGATATTCATCATGCTTTTTTTCTGTTGAGCATTTCCGTTTATATCTATTAATGCCAGAATTATAATATTGCTTGTGTCAACGTCATTTTTAAGTATTTTAGCAAACGTTATACTATCCATCCTTGGCAACACCATATCTATTAATATTACCGGAGGTTGAATTATTGTAACTATGTACAAGGCTGTTTCAGCATCAGCAGCTCTTCTTACATCAATTCCTTTTAATTCGAAAAAATCGACAGCCGATTTTAATGTTTCTGAATTACTGTTTACTATTAAAACTTGCTCTTTCATATTTCCGGAATTTTTATGCCCAATGTTTTAAGTCTTTGTAAACTTCTATTTATTTACGCCACAAAAGTATTTCCAATTCAAAAGGTGGGAAATAGTTGAGACCATGAAAGAATTGTCATATTTAGAATTCTATATTTCGTCATTACATAAAATGAAATGAATGTAATAGAAACAATGACAATGTCCCAGACAAGCTTAACTCACGAGTAATTCACTACTTATTTAAAAATAAATAATGCTTCATTACATGGCTTTTTAGAAATTTAAATTGATGGGAAACTAGGATAGAAATATTTTTTTAATCGGCTTTATTCAAATCAAAGTTCATTTAATGAAAAATGAACTTTAATATAAACGTAAGACGTATTTACTAACCTGGGGAGTATGTTTGGTGAAATATTAATGACATATACTAAAACGGAGAGCGCATTTAATAAAATGAGGCAGGCATTTACTAATATGTATTAGGCATGTATCTTCAATATTACAAGAAATTTTTGTTTAGAAGAGGAACGAATGAAAATAACTTAACGATTTTGAAAAAGTAATTTTGAAATACCTAAATAAAATTAAACCAGCTTATTATTAATGGCGTATAATGTCAGTTCAGCATTGTTTTTCATGTTCATTTTTTCAAGAAGCCGGCTTCTATATGTACTCACTGTAGGTACACTTAACGATAACTCAACCGCGATTTCTGATACTGTTTTACCGGAAGCAATAAGTTTAAGCACTTCTAATTCACGGTCCGAAATAAGTTCATGCCGTTCTTTTGTCATATCGTCATCAAACCGCATTGCAAGTTTTTCAGCAACGCTTGCCGAAATAAATTTTTTACCGCTTAAAATTATTCTCACAGCATTAACAAATTCCGCTCTCGGACAGTCTTTTGTTAAATATCCGTTCCCACCTGCTTTCCAAACCCGCAATGCATATTGATTTTCCGGATGAATACTTAAAATCAGAACAGGAGTTTTAATCGATTCCGACCTCAATTCTTTTAATACTTCAAGACCTGTTTTATCAGGCATCGACATATCCATAATGATAATATCCCAATTACCTTTTCTTGCTGCTTTTTCACCCTCGTTTCCGTTGGAAGCCTCCAAAAGTTTGGTGATAGTAAATTCTTCTGCAATAATTCTTGCAAGCCCGTCTCTCACCAATTCATGGTCATCTACAATTAATACTTTCATTTTATAATGGTATTGCTAATTTTGTTTGTGTTCCGTTATTTATTTCTCCAATAATAGTTAATTCTCCACCCATCAAACTGGCACGTTCTTTCATCCCTAAAATGCCCAATGTTTTACCCTTTTTTACTGAATCATTATCAAATCCTTTTCCATTATCGTTAATATCCATAAACAATAATTTTTCATTTTCGAATAATGATACTGCAACTTCCGTTGCTTCAGCATGTCTGGAAACATTTGTAAGTGTTTCCTGCAAAATTCGAAAGACGGTAATACTAAAATTACTATCGAATTTTCTTTCCTTAACTGTAGAAATAAAGTTGCAGGGAATTCCTTGTTTCTCTTCAAAGTCATGACATTTCCATTCAAGTGCAGCCATTAGCCCTAAATCATCAATTATTGCCGGCCTTAGTTCTGTCGAAATCCTTCTTATTGTTTTTATAAGCGAATCACTGAAGTCAAGCATCTTTTGCAATTTTGTGTCTATTTCAATATCTGGATTTTTTTGTTTATGCTTAATCCAACCAATATCCATTTTTAAAGCTGTAAGCTGCTGACCAAGCTCATCATGTATTTCACGTGCAATATGAGTACGCTCCTCCTCGCGAATATTTTGCAAGTGATATGAAAGTAAATACAATTGCCTATCTGTGCTTTGTAATTCATTTTCCGCCTCCTTCCGAAGTCTTTCCTTTTCGAAAAAATCAAGAGTAAACGAAATATTTTCTGCTACCTCTTCAAGTAAAACAATCTCTTCCGTATCAAAGAAATTTACAATTGGAGAATACAAACTAAATGTTCCTATAATTTTTCCGGATTTTTTTATCGGAAGCATTAAGCAGGAACGAATCCCTCTTTTAGTTGCAAGGCTTTTCCATCCACTAAGAGTACTATTTTCTTCAATCTCATTACTTAAATAAAAGGAACTGGTATGTAAAATATAATCAACCGGACCTTCATTTTTGATTGGCAAATCCGTGAAAAGTTTTATATCCTCCGGATGAGAACCACATTCTTCAACAAGATTAATTGATTTTTCTTCATGATTAATAATTCCAATCCATGCCATTTTAAATTTCCCATTATCAATGGCAATCCTACAAACCTTTCTGAATAAAGTCTGTTCATCATGTACCTGAACAATCATTTTATTAATTTCGCTGATAAAAGCGTACATACGATTGGTATTGTTTATTTTTTCTTCAATAAGTTTAAGTTCAGTAACATCTCGAATCGTAATGCAGGTTCCCTTTATTTTCCCATCAACCTTGACAAAATTTACTGAAAAATTAATCCAGCCTGTCTTCCCATTTTTCAGTTTATATGTATCATCGTACTGTATTGTCAAACCGCCTAAAACTTGCGCGGCTTTATTTTGCATCAATTGTTTCTTTGATTCTCCTATAAATTCATAAACACTTTTTCCAGTTTGAATTTTTTGTTCCTTAAAAAGAAAAACAATCTCTTCGGCTTTTGTATTGAATGATTTTATGTACTCATTTTCATCTGTGAGGATAAATCCTTCTGAAGTATTATTAAAAATTACCTTTAGGTTTGCTTCTGATTGCTTGATAATTTTCTCATTCGTTTTTCTTTCAATGGCCTTTAAAATTGACTTTGGAACCCGGCCAAAGCTGGATTTAAGAATAAAGTCATCGACTCCCTGATTTAGAAAATCCAATGCAAGTTCTTCATTTATTGTTCCTGTAACAACTATAAATGGGATATTAATTTCTAATTCTTTTACTAATTTAAATGCATCCATTCCATCAAAATAAGGCATGGAGTAATCGCATAAAATAACATCTGGAATAAACTCATTCAACTCAGAAACAAATCCTTCCTTTGTATCTATCCATCTGGAAAGATACTTAAAATTGACTTTTTCCAATTCAATCTTCATGAGTTCTACATCATCCGGATTGTCATCAAAAAATAATATTTTTATTTTACCTTGCATTTCAAAAATCAAAATTAAAATAAATTTTGCTAAAAGCTATTTCCCACTTGGCGGTTGGTTAACCAACAGCCAAAAAAGACCCAAGTCGGCAACAGCCTTGGCAAAAGCATCAAATCCAACAGGTTTTACCACATAAGCATTTACACCGAGTTTATAACTTTCCTGTATATCACTTTCTTCTTTTGATGAAGTCATAACAACAATTGGAATCAACTTTGTTCTCTCATCCATCTTTATTTGGCGCAGCACTTCCAACCCTCCTATTTTAGGCATTTTTAAATCAAGCAAAATTACTTTTGGAAAATCCAAAACATTTCTTTCAGAATATTTTCCCTTGGCAAAAATAAAATCCAAAGCCTCCGCACCATCTTCCAAATGGATAATATCATTGCATAAATGATTGTCTTTTAAAGCCATTATTGTTAATTCTGCATCTTCCGGACTATCTTCAATTAGTAGTATCATATAGATTTGATTTTAATGATTCGGTAAAAGGATAATATAATATTTTACTAAAGTAGTTATTTTTATTCAATCAGGTTCCACCTGGTCCTGTATTTATAATTATTATTTCTTTGGTTAGTTCTTTTATTTTAATGAGCGATAATCAATTTTATCTTCTTTCGGCAATGAAAAATAAAATGTTGCTCCTTCATTCACTTTGCCTTCGGCCCAAACATTTCCACCATGTTTTGTTAATATTCGATGAACTATTGAAAGCCCTACACCGGTTCCTTCAAAATCCTTCGCACTGTGCAATCTCTGGAATACACCAAAAAGTTTATCATAATATTCCATGTTAAAGCCTGCTCCGTTATCTTTAACATAATAAACTGTTTCATTGTTTTTTACATTGTAACCAATTTCAATAATCTGTTGTTCCTTTTTACTTGAATATTTAATAGAATTGCCAATTAAATTGGCAAACACTTGTTTTATCATACTTCTATCTCCTGATACCGTCGGGAGTTGCTGAATTTTTAATTCAATTTTTTGGATATCCTGAGGTTTTATTAATTCCGCACAAACAACATGTACAATTTCGTTCATATCCAGCATTGTTTTCTGAAGAGTCTGTTTTCCCAAGCGCGAAAACATTAATAAATCATCAATCAGTTGCGCCATTTTCTTGGCATTATTCATTACAATACTCATGTAACGCTTTGCTTCATCATCAAGTTTATCTACATACTTATCCTGCAATACCTGTGCAAATCCATCAATAGAACGCAAAGGAGCACGCAAATCATGAGACACAGAATACGTAAAAGCTTCCAGTTCCGAATTAATTATTTTCAACTGCCCTTCTGCATGTTTTCTTGCTGTTATATCTATTGTCACCGAAAGAAAGCATGGTTTGTCATCAATATCAATTTTAAGAATGGAAGTGTTCACCCATAATAAATCACCTTGTTTATTTCTGATACATATTTCTTTATCCTTAATAAAATCATTTTGTTTCATCGCCTCCATATTGTCTTCCACTTGCTGAGGCTCCACCTGCAAATTTAATTCGATGGACGATTTACCGATGACTTCTTCTTTTGAAGAAAAGCCGAATAAATCCAGAAAAGCATTGTTGCAGGTAATTATTCTTCCGTCATCTTCTCTGTTTATTGTTAAAGCCGCTGGATTATAATTAAAAAGGTTCGAGAAAAGTTCATTTGATTTTCTTATTGCTTCTTCATGTTCTTTTCTCAAGGTAATATCTTCGGAAATACCTATTAAATAAGCTGGTTTACCGTCTTTATTATTTACAGGCACTTTAAAAGTATGCAGCCATTTTTCTCCTGAAACAGTTGTGATTTTTTCTTCTTTAATGTCAACCAATTCTCCTTTATTAATTATTTCCCTGTCTTTACCTGTGAAAAAGTCTGCTTCTTCTTTCGGAAAAAAATCATAATCATTTTTGCCAATTAAATCTTCATGTTTATATCCAAGTAGATTTTCTCCTGCTTTATTAAATCTAACAAACTTTAAGTCTTTTGCATCCTTCACAAAAAGCATATTCGGAATATTTTCTATAACTGTATCAAGGAAAATATTATTTTCTTTTAAATTATCTTCTGCCCGTTTGTGTTTTGTATTGTCAAAAATAGTAGAACGGCTTTGTATGAATTCCCCTTTTTCATTAAGCACAGCCATCGAATTTACAAGTGCAGGAAAGGTGGTGCCATCTTTCCGCTGGAAAACAAATTCCATATCGTTTATAAATCCTTTCTCAATATATTCTGCAAACACAACCTCAAATGTGGATAAATGATTTTCCCTGCTTTCTGGCGAAAGCATGTCTTCATATTTCATTTTACCAATCACTTCTTCTTGAGTATATCCAAGCCAATCAAGTAGAGTTTGATTAATATTTGAAATATAAATATTCGAATCAACAGAAAAATAGCCGCATGGGGCATTATTATATAAATCCTTTATCTCGGTAAGGACACCCGAAAGCTCCGAAGTACGTACCTGCACTTTTTCTTCAAGCTCTTCATTCATCTGTAGTATTTTTTCTTCCGCCTGATGTTGTTCAGTTATATCATTTGCCAATACAAGATTTACAAGTTTATCACCAAAATGAACCTGATTCAACGTCATTTCAACATCAATTACAGTTCCGTCTTTCTTCTTATGTTTCCACAATCCGATATTATAATTCTCTCCTTTTACAGTAAAATCTGTATTCACAAATCTTTGTACTTCTTCCGCAGGGCGCAAATCTTTAGCTGACATCGATAGTAGTTCCTCTCTGCTATATCCATAGTGTTTTATTGCGGCTTCATTTACATCCAGATATTTGTGTGTGGTCATATCAACAACAAACATCGGCATCGGGCTGCTTTCGAATATATGCCTGTATTTCTTTTCGCTTTGTTCCAATTTTTTTTCTGCAGCTTTCCTTGCTGTTACATCTCGATAATTATTTACAATTGCATTTACATTTTCAACATGCAAAAGGTTTACTGCTGTACCTTCCAAATCTATATATTCGCCATCTGTTTTCCTGAAACGATTGGTTCGCGGAATAATAAGTCCCGGATTATTTATCAATGTTTCATAAGCTTTCATTGAATCTTCTGCATAATCGGGATGCATAATTGTCAGATTTCCTCTTCCTACTATATCTTTTAAAGGATACCCGATAAGCTTTTCGAAGGACGGACTTGCATATATAATTTTACCTTCCTTATCTGACAGCGAAATAATATCATGTGTATTTTCAACCATTGCCCTGAACAATTTTTCGTTTTGTTCCAGTTGTTGTGTTGCTTCATTTCTTTTTGTTATATCATGCAGGTTGGTGATAATGCCTTTTACATTTGGATCATTTAATCTGTTTGTAGAAACTCCTTCAAGCCATATTTCACTCCGTTTTTATGAATGGATTTTAATTCATACTTCACAGGCACACCCGGATTTGCAAGTACTTCCTGCATTTTTTGCTTATGATATTCTCGGTAATCGGGATGTATTAATTCATAAATACCTCTTTTCTTTCTTTCTTCTTCTGTCCATCCTGTTATCAATTCATTTGTAGGGCTCCGATAAATAGTTTCCATTTTTTCATTCATCAGCGAAGTCATCCCATAATCATTTTCGACTAAAGCTTTGAAAAGTTTTTCATTTTCCTCCAATTTAGCTGTCCGCTCTTCCACTCTCTTCTCCAACTCATTATTCAATCCTAATAAAGAAGATTCAATCTTTTTCCGGTTACGAAAATTAATATCTATCAGCACAAAAACCATAAATAGAATAACAATAATCAATGCTTCGAGTATTGACATTGTTCTTGATGATTTACCAAAAAACAAATTATTTTGAGCCTGCTCTCTTTCTAAATTATCATTTTCCTCTTTTTGAAGTTCGGCAATTTTCGCCTTGATATTATTCATTATCAGTTCGCCTTCTGCAGTATTCGTTATCGCTTTCGCCTCTTCAAACTTTTTATCTTTTATCAGCGAAATTAATTTTTGAGAGCGATTAAGCCTCATATTTATCCATACACCCAATTCAATAATTTTTATCCGATGTGCCGGATTTATTTTTGTAATGTTTTTAAGGTTATTAAGATGTACATATATATCGGAATACCCGGTAATATAAGGTTTCAAAAACATCTCGTTACCCGTTATTTCATACGCCCGGGTTCCCGATTCAATATCTTTTATTTCAGACAGCACCTGTTCTGTCTCCTTAATAACTTCCTTTGCATGTACAGCACTTTTATTTACTCTTGTAAAACTATCACTGTTCTGGAAGAAATGAAAAAAGATGAATTGGATGGTAATTATCAACATCAGAAATCCAATAACAAGTTTCACTTGAAACTGATATTTATTAATGTTTTCTCTTAGCGTATTCATTATTAAAATATTTTAATTATTAATTCTGTACGCGTAATCTATTCTTATCGATTTTATTTCCCTTTTGACAAAAGATTCAGAAAGGAAAACGTTGTATTCTTTTGTTGAATTATAGGAGTGGCAATTATTAATTTGTCGTAAGTTAATACTTTTCCACCATTCAGCTATATTAATTCCTGCTGATTGTTTATTTTCTACTATAATCAACCTTCTGCAAATAGCAGACAAACTGAATTTTGTTTTTATTCTTCCTTCTACTCTATCAAAAAAATAACTGTTAATAATTAGAGGCTCAAATTTACATTTATTAATTTGGCATTTCCTAACCATTTGTGTTAAATATCACATTCTGGTTTTTATCAACTGTGTTTCTGACAATAATCATTTTTTATGATTTATGACTCATTTACTTTTGTCCCATTCGTTTTTATTTCATTTACATCAAATCCTATAGTTTGATGTAAAATAGAATAAACAGATTATTAATTAATTTCCTTCGAATCAAAAATTCAGGATCAAGGTTTTTAAATCAGTTTATCTTATCAGATGAAATAGAACCTAAAAATATCTACCACCAGAAAAGTCCTGTCTTGGATCACCCGAAGCAGGATTTTTTTTATTCCCTATTTTCACTTTCTTTAGTTGATTTTTAAGTGGCGGCAGTAGAAATTTCTATCTATTTCTTACCTCTAAGTGATTGAAAAGAGGGCTTTTCTTGTCGGTTTGAACCTTTACGCCATCGGTTCAAACCGAAATGCTATCGGTTCAAACCGAAATGCTACCGGTTCAAACCGAAACGCTACCGGTTCAAACCGAAACGCTACCGGTTCAAACCGAAATGCTATCGGTTCAAACCGAAACGCTATCGGTTCAAACCGAAATGCTATCGGTTCAAACCGAAATGCTACCGGTTCAAACCGAAACGCTGTCGGGTTGAACCTTTATGCTTTCGGGTTGAACCGACAGGATTTAAGTATTTACCTCCCGCAAAAAACCTCCTTACTTCTTTTTATTTATTAAGAAGAAAAGAGGAGAAGGGTGAGGGAGTTTTTAAACAAGTTACTGTTAATATTTTTTTTGTCTTTGGTTATTTGTATTTATAAAAGTATTACATTTGTGCCAATCCATATTATTGGAGGTGGAAGGACGTATGAGCCTTTGCCCCGCGAAAGCGGGGTTTTTTATTTAAGGTAGTTTCTTTACTCCATAGTTCAGAATCTTCTCCTTGTATCTGAAAAATTTTATATCTGTAAGTATTTTAATAATTGAGTCGGAAAAGGTTATTTTTTTATCATCTAATCCGAAAATTGTTTTGAAGGCATATCTTCTTGCTGAATGAGCAATTAAGTCTGCAATTTGTAACCCAGCAATATTTTCTTTTTTCGTCTTTACTTTTAGTTCTTTTGAGGTGAAGTGTTTTGCTAAATCTTCAGCAGGTAAAAACTGTGTACCCCCATCCATTATTTTGCGAAATGATTTTTTTAATCTCATATCTTCGTGTCCTCCTCTTGATTCAATCATTACATCTCCCATAGCATTATTTATTTTAAGGAATAAACGATAACGTTCAATTATAATTTCTTGACAATAATGATATGGGTCATATTTCCAAGTTTGCGAATAGTTTGTATTCAATTCCTGTTTGTCGATAATGACAGAAATAACCCTGTACTCCCAATTCGTAAGTAATAATAATAGTTCTTCGTTAAATTGAATTTCAATTTCTGGGTTTTCTAATACTGTAAATGGATATTTTTTATTTACCAATTCCTTTCTATGAAGAATTATTGGTTCGTCGGGGTGAGAATGAAAATATTTAATTTTTAATGCTTCTAATTCAGGTTGTAATATTTTGGCCACGTATTCGAGATTAAAGATAACACCTGTCAGGCATAGGAATCTGTGGTTTTCATCTCCAGAACTTTTAATGTCAGAGTTTCCAACCTCATCAATATATATGCGGTATTTCATAGTGTGTGTTTCTTTTCATTAAAAAGCCCCACAATTGCAGGGCTTTTCATTCTTTATCCTTAAGTTCCCCCTAACTTCCACACGCTTCGCAATCATCTTTATTATCTATCGAGCAGGTAATTTGTGCAGCTATCTCCGCTTCCAATAATGCCTGACGGTCAGCCACCAACTGTTGCTGACGCTCAATTACCAGCGTATCTTCATTGCCAAGTACTTCCGGAACTTCTTTCGCAGCTGCATTATCCACAGTAAATTTAATTGCATCAGCCGCAGCTTTTGTTCTTAAATAGTACATTCCTGTTTTTAATCCTGCTTTCCATCCGTAGAAATGCATAGACGAAAGTTTCGCAAAGTTTGCATCCTGTACAAACAGGTTCATTGATTGCGACTGACAAATATATGCACCTCTGTCGGCAGCCATGTTTATAATTACCTTTTGAGATATTTCCCAAACTGTTTTGTACAACGCCTTAATGTTTTCAGGTATCTCAGGGATATTTTGTACCGAACCGTTTGCAATTATAATTTTGTTTTTCAACCCGTCATTCCAGATGCCCAGTTTTACAAGGTCTTTCAGAAGATGTTTGTTAACGATGGCAAACTCACCTGACAAAACTCTGCGAGCATAAATGTTGGACGTATAAGGTTCAAAACATTCGTTGTTGCCAAGTATCTGCGAAGTGCTTGCTGTAGGCATCGGAGCAAGCAACAAGCTGTTGCGCACCCCGTGTTTCTTCACTTCTTCCTTCAATATATCCCATTCCCAACGATTGGAAGGCGTTACACCCCACATATCAAACTGGAATATTCCTTTCGAAACCGGCGAACCTGCAAATGTTTCATAAGGTCCATCCTGTATCGCAAGGTCTTTACTCGCCGTCATTGCAGCATAATAAATGGTTTCGTGAATCTCTTTATTCAATTTTATTGCCTCCGGAGAATCAAAAGGATAACGCATCAAAATAAATGCATCAGCCAGACCCTGCACTCCTATTCCGATTGGGCGATGACGCATGTTCGAATTACGAGCTTCTGCCACCGGATAATAATTGCGGTCGATAATCTTATTCAAGTTTTTAGTAATCGCAATTGTTATCTCAAATAATCGTTGATGGTCGAACTTTCCGCCTTCCACAAAACGAGGCAGTGCAATGGAGGCAAGGTTACACACCGCTATTTCATCAGGTGCCGTATATTCCATAATCTCGGTACATAAGTTCGACGACTTGATGGTTCCTAAATTCTGCTGATTACTTTTTCCGTTGCACGCATCTTTATATAACATATACGGATTGCCTGTTTCTATTTGCGAATCAATGATTGCAGTCCACAATTCACGAGCCTGTATTGTTTTGCGGGCACGTCCTTCCTCTTCGTATTTAGTATAAAGCGTTTCAAATGCTTCGCCCCAGCAGTCAGCCAATCCCGGTGCTTCATTCGGACAGAACAGCGACCATGTTCCGTTTGCTTCCACACGCTTCATGAATAAATCCGGAGTCCATAAAGCAGTAAACAAATCGCGCGCACGTGCTTCTTCCTTGCCTGTATTCTTACGCAAATCAAGGAATTCAAAAATATCTGCATGCCAAGGTTCAATATAAACAGCAAACGAACCTTTACGTTTTCCGCCGCCCTGATCCACATAACGCGCAGTATCATTGAATACGCGCAGCATGGGAACAATGCCGTTTGAAGTCCCGTTTGTTCCTCCGATATACGAACCGGTAGCACGCACATTATGTATGCTCAAGCCTATTCCGCCTGCACTTTGAGAAATCTTTGCACACGATTTCAAAGTGTCATATATTCCATCAATACTGTCTTCTTTCATTGTCAGCAAAAAGCAGGACGACATCTGCGGCTTTGGAGTTCCTGCATTAAATAATGTAGGAGTAGCGTGAGTAAACCAGCGTTCGCTCATCAAATTATACGTTTCAATTGCTGACGCAATATCATCTTTGTGAATGCCGACAGCCACACGCATAATCATGTGCTGTGGGCGCTCAGCCACTTGACCGTTTAATTTCAACAGATAAGAACGTTCCAACGTTTTGAAACCGAAATAATCATATCCGAAATCCCTGTCGTAAATGATAGTAGAATCAAGCTCCTGAGCATTCTTCTGAATTATTTCATATACATCTTCAGCAATCAAGGGAGCCCTTCTTCCTGTCTTCGGATTCACATAATTATACAACATTTCCATCGTTTTCGAAAACGATTTGTTTGTATTCTTATGAAGATTGGAAACTGCTATGCGGCTCGCCAATAGCGCATAGTCGGGATGTTTTGTAGTTAATGATGCAGCAGTTTCCGCCGCAAGATTATCCAACTCACTTGTGGTTACTCCTTCGTAAATCCCTTCAATCACTTTCATCGCCACATTGATTGAGTTTACATGCTGAGGATCCAAACCATAGCATAGCTTTTGAATACGCGCAGTTACTTTGTCAAACTTCACTGACTCGCGATTACCATCTCTTTTTATTACGTACATATTTTTTAAAGTATTAAGTATTTAGTATAAAGTATTATAATTTCTGTTGTTTATTATAAGTTTCGATTCGTTAATTCGTATCCATTAGTTATCCGTACCCTAAAAATCTTCATCAAGACTAAAGATATTATCTTCTTTCTTGCCCATCACTCCTGATTTCTGATATTCTGCTACTCTCTTCTCAAAGAAATTAGTTTTTCCTTGCAGAGAAATTAACTCCATAAAATCAAAAGGATTAGTTGCATTATATGCTTTTTCGCAACCCAAAGCCACTAATAATCTGTCGGCAACAAACTCAATATACTGACACATTAATTTTGCATTCATTCCGATAAGACTTACAGGCAGTGCATCCGACACAAATTCTTTTTCAATCTCCACAGCATTGGTAATAATTGCAGTTACTTTTTCCTTCGGCAATTGATTATCAAGTTGAGAATATAATAGACATGCAAAGTCGCAATGCAAGCCTTCATCACGAGATATTAATTCGTTCGAGAAAGTTAGTCCCGGCATCAAACCACGTTTTTTCAGCCAAAATATAGAACAGAAACTTCCGGAGAAGAAAATTCCTTCAACGGCAGCAAAAGCAATTAATCTCTCCGCGAAAGTTCCGTTTCCTATCCATTTTATTGCCCATTCAGCTTTCTTCCCTACACATGGCAAAGTGTCAATTGAATGAAAAAGTCTGTCCTTTTCTTTTGGGTCTTTAATATAGGAGTCAATTAATAAGGAATAAGTTTCCGAGTGGATATTCTCCATCATTATCTGAAAACCATAGAAACAACGCGCTTCAGGGTACTGTACTTCTTTCATGAAGTTGACAGCCAGGTTTTCATTTACTATTCCATCACTTGCTGCAAAAAATGCAAGCACATGTTTTATGAAATGTTTTTCATCATCATTTAATTTGTTTTCCCAATCCTGTAAGTCAGGATTTAAGTCTATTTCCTCTGCAGTCCAAAAGCTTGCTTCTTCCTTTTTATACATTTCCCAAATGTCATGATGTTTGATTGGGAAAAGAACGAAGCGGTCTTTATTCTCTTTTAATATTGATTCCTCTTTCATTAATATATCTTTTATTTTATTGTAAATCTCTTGTTATTCTTCACTTTCATAAGTTCCTTTTTTAAAATTTTGGGGCTAAAAATCCCTGAAAGCCTACCTGCTTTCTTTGCATATTTTAATAAAGTATTGCTTAGTTAATTAAAGGTGTACAAATGTTCAGAAAAAAAATCCATGCATCAAGCCAATTGAATTAACAATTTCATGAAGTTATAAACATTAAGAATTAACATCAAAATGTTGATAAATCATCAATCTACTTAAAAACATGGATTTAGACTATTGGCGAAAAATATCTGAAAAATTTCTCCGAAAATACTTGCAGTAATCAAAAAAAGTCTTTTTAGAAAACATTGATGTTTTCATCTGTTGTGCTTCAAACATTCAGTAAAATATAGTGTTTCCGAAGGGTTACTTTTTCATTTTATCGGCAAGTTCCAATTGCCTGTACCAATCCTCTCCATATTTCCTTATTAAAGGTTCGCGCAGAAATTTATAAACCGGCACATCCAGTTTTGCACCGCACTCGCATGCAGGTTTGCATATCTCCCATTTATGATAATTCACTGCTTCGTAATCCTTATATTTAGTGATACGCACAGGATATAAGTGGCAGGAGATTGGTTTCTTCCAGGTAATCTTTCCTTCGTAATATGCCTTCTCAATGGCACATTTAGCAATGCCTTCGTCAAAATAAGTGAATGCACAGTGTTTTCCTTTAACAAGCGGAGTAGTATAATCTCCATCATCATCAATCACGAAAACGCCTTGTTTTTCAATGGCTTTCAGCCCGTCTTTCGGCAGATATGGTTTCACCTCATCAAGTATATCTTCCATTATTGCTATCTCATCCTGTTCAAGTGGTGCGCCCGAATCGCCTGCTACGCAACATTCTCCCTTGCATGCATTAATGTCGCACACAAATTTTTTTTCCAGTAAATGTTCCGAAACTATTGTATTATCTATTGCTATCATTGTTGATGTACTTATTTTTGAGGCGCAAAGGTATTCTTTTTTGATGTTGATAACCGAAAATAACTTTCCAAAAGCCCTTTAATTACCTCAATAATTTATTTCTACTTTTGTCAGCAAATCTAAACCCTTTGAAAAAATATTTATTATTACTACTTCTTATTTGTAT
>CAIQBY010000158.1 GCA_903870175.1 uncultured Bacteroidota bacterium | reverse complement strand
GGATAGAAGATGTTACGTGGCTGGCTCAGGGAACCATTTATCCTGATATAATAGAATCTGTTTCGGTAAAAGGACCTTCGGCAACTATTAAATCTCATCATAATGTAGGCGGATTGCCCGATTATATGAAACTGAAAGTGGTGGAACCTCTGAAAACATTATTCAAGGATGAAGTGCGCAGAGTTGGGAGAACATTGAATATTGATGATGCCATTTTAAGCCGTCATCCATTTCCAGGTCCGGGATTGGCAATAAGAATACTTGGTGATATTACTGCTGAAAAGGTGCGGATAATACAGGAAGTGGATGCTATCTTCATTGATAATTTAAAAGCGGATAACTTATATAATAAAGTATGGCAGGCAGGAGCAATCTTTCTTCCTGTGCAATCGGTTGGTGTAATGGGAGATGAGCGGACGTATGAAAATGCAGTTGCGCTGCGAGCTGTTACCAGCACCGATGGAATGACAGCCGACTGGTGTCATCTTCCTTATGAATTTCTGGGGAAAGTTTCAAACGAAATTATTAATAAAGTAAAAGGTATTAACCGTGTGGTGTACGACATTAGCTCCAAACCACCCGCTACTATTGAGTGGGAATAAAGTAGTATTAAGTACAGAGTATTAAGTATTAAGACGAAGAATGCAAACAAATAATAGTAGATTAAATAATATAGTTACCTCTCGCACTTTGTGCTTTGTACTTTGTACTTTGTACTTAATACTTAATACTACTTCCGCCTCCTTTGCTCAGAAAAAAGAAAATAAGGATGATAATAAGAGCAAGAAAACGGAAGTAATTGCCGGAGTAAAATATTATATACATACTGTAGAAAAAGGCCAAACGCTGTTTGCTATTGCGAAAATATATGGACGAACTGTAAACGACATTGTAATTGAAAACCCTGAAGCCATTGACGGCATTAAACAGGGACAGGTATTAAAAGTTCCTTTTGAAAAAGTAAAACCTAAGGAAGAAACAGTAAAATCAGTAGAAACGACAAAGGTTGATTCTTCTAAATATATATATCATAAAGTAGAAAAAGGTCAGACTTTATATTCAATATCGAAGCAGTATAAAGTGAGTGAGGATAAAATAAAAGCAGCAAATGCAGATATAAATGATGGAATAAAGATTGGTCAGACATTAAAGATTCCCAATGAAAAGCAGAAAACTGAATCGGCAACAAAAGATAAGGAAGTAGGTGTTGTTAAAGAAGAAAAGGATAAGAAAGAAAAAACACCTGCCGATAAAAAAGATAAGAAAGACAAAAAAGATAAATCTACTACTAAAACAGAAGAAAATTCAAATGGTAAAATTCAAATGGCAGAAGAGAAACCAAAGGAAGTTAAGAAAGATACTGTAGTTCCATCTATTTATAAAACAATATTCAAGGACCAGTATAATATCGCTTTCTTCCTGCCATTTCATGCTGATGAAGCAAATTCACTGGATATTGATAAACTGATAAGCGGTGAAGAACAGTTGCCCAACAAATCGAATGTTGCATTGTCATTTTATGAAGGCGCTTTGATAGCAATTGATTCGTTGAAGAAACAGAAATTAAATGCTAAGATATATGTATATGATATCGACGATAAAGATTCTACCAACATTATTAATCTTCTTAAAAAACCGGAACTGACTAAAATGGATTTAATGATAGGTCCGCTATATGGTTCGGGTTTTCTGCCGGTTTCAAAGTTTGCCAAAGAAAATAATATTCCTATTGTTTCGCCTTTCACACAGATAAATAAAATACTGTTTAACAATCCTTATGTATGCAAGGTGATACCTTCCACCACGCTTCAGGTAGAGCAAATGGCGCATTATGTTGTTGATTCGTTCGGCAAGCAAAATATTATACTTGTTGATAACAGCAATACCAGAGAATCATCTTTTTTTAATGCGTTTAAAAATACTGCAAATACTAATTTGTCAGCAAAAGGAATGTCGGCTGCTGATACTGTAAAACTTGCAAAAGGACTCGGTGGAGTAGAGGCAATGCTTAGTTCTGCAAAAACAAATATTGTTGTATTGCCTTCTACCAATCAATCGTATGTTACTGAGTTTGTAAGAGGATTGAGAGGCAAGCGCGAGAAATTCAAAATTGTTTTATTTGGTCTGCAAACATGGACTACGTATGATAATCTTGACTTCGAATATCTGAATGATTTATCATTGCACATGGCAGCCAATACATTTGTTGACTATTCAAATCCGGCAACTGAAACATTTATTACAAAATACAGGAACACCTATAAAACGGAACCTGAAATGTACGTTTATCAGGGATTTGATATCAGTTATTATTTTATTTCCGCTTTGCAGAAATATGGCTCCGGCTTTTTGAAAAACATTTCTGAAAACAAATTTCAGGGTATAGAAACGAATTACGACTTCAAACAGTTTCCAGCTGATAGCGGCTTCGAAAACAAATATGTTCACATACTGAAGTATCAGGAATTCAAATTGGTGAAAGCTAATTAGGATTTACTCCTACCCTCCCAATTATCCCCTCATTAATTAAACCATTATGCCGCCCAGTATTTACTGCACTTTAATCCCGTAGTTTCGGTATTGCTACCTTTTTAAAATTTCATAAAGAAGCATGAAAATAATTACACACATACAGCATGAAAATTGTGCTCCTTGATTCATACTTTTATAGTTCAAATCCTTAAAAACAAAAGTATGAATAAAACAGACAACATGAGCATTCGCCAACAAAAAGTGCGAGCCGGTGGAATAGACATCCACAAAGACAAAACAGTAGTGTGTTTCTACATTGCAGGTATCAAGGAAGAAGTAAAAGAATATGGAACTTTTACCGAAGACCTTGAAAAAATCCGAGATGATTTGTTGAACCAGAACATTCGTGAAGTAATTATAGAAAGCACGGGTATTTACTGGATAGCGTTGTGTACAGTGCTAACTCTTTCAAAGATTGAGGTAACGGTGGTTAATCCAAAGTTTATAAAAAACATGCCGAAAGAAAAAACGGACAGAAAAGATGCCCGTTGGCTTTGCAAGTTATTGGTAAATGGATTGGTGCGCAATAGTTTTGTGGCATCCGAAGAACAGCGTGCATTTCGCGAACTGTGCCGAATGCGAAGCAAATATACCAACCATATAACACAAGCTGGAAACAGGATGGTAAAAACACTGGAACGAAGAAACATCAAACTTAAAAGTGTGGCAAGTAATACAAAAAGTAAAAGTATAAAAGAAATAATAGCTGCATTGGCGCATGGAGAAACGGATGTAGAAAAACTGCTGAAACTATGCCGAGGCAAACTAAAAAAGAAAGAACCTGAAATGCGCAAAGCTTTGCACGGAGTGCTTACACCTCACGACCGATTAATGATGCAGGACTTGCTGAATGACATAGCGCATTTTGAAAAACAAATACAAGGTCTTAATGAAAGAATAAAACAGCACACCGATAAGGTAAACGAAGAGCTGATAAAAAACATTCGTGTAGTAAGCGGAATAGGTGCACAAAGTGTGGAAGTATTGTTAGCTGAAGTAGGCAGTAATGTGAATGCTTTTGAAAACGAAGATAAGTTAGCCGCCTGGGTGGGTCTTGCACCGGGCAATAAGGAAAGCGCAGGAAAAGCGCATTATGCAGGCAGACGTGATGGTAATGTATATTTACGCACCATTATGATACAGGTTGCCTGGGCAGCAGTACGCACAAAAAACAGCTATTGGCGGGCAATGTATTATCATTTATCAAAACGGATAAATAAAGGAAAGGCAATAATAGCCGTAGCAAGAAAGCTCATCAGACTTATTTACAAGATTATTAAAGGAACAAAAACGTACACCGAATACGGTGCAGATTATTTTGTGCAGCAACTACAGGAACGCTACGCAAAAAGAAGAACGCAACAAGCGTAAAAAAACAAAATGGCCGATAAGATTATAGCAATTCGTAATAGGATAAACTGTTCATAAAGCTGCCTACTCTTAACTGAGAACACATACTTGAGCGTGATGCAGCAATGTAACACAACTCGCAGAGGAATCTTCATTTTTTTATATGACTTCTAATCTGGCAGGATAACAGTAACAACAAAAACTATAATCAGAAGTGGCAACGGTATTATTTTAAAAAATCACTAAAGAGTGATATGGATTTTTCTTGCTCTATACTTAGCTTTTAGCTATTATTAATTTACAGAGGAATCTTATGTGCTTGTTGCACAACTCATTTTTAGTTCTAATTATTTGTTTTTTCAAAAATTTAAATTCTGAAAGCATTGATTTTATTGATGTTTGTAAAATACAAAATCTGATATTTATACGATTTTATAGTTTTTTTTTAGTTGTGCAACAGCTACTTATGTTATGCGTTCGTACTTTTTTTATTGAAAGTATATTTCTTCAATTAATGTTTTGGGATGAGTGCCATCTTTCCAAGTTACGCTAAAAGATATAGTGCTTCTACCGTTTACTATGTTTCCACCAGAAGTTACTGAATGGTCAATGTCACCAGCACCTTT
>CAIQBY010000157.1 GCA_903870175.1 uncultured Bacteroidota bacterium | reverse complement strand
TTGGTGCGCTCTTTGGCAGAAATAAAAAGCATTTCGGGGAAATCCTTAAACTCATTTTTAATATACTCAACATCTTCCTTGTCTATTTTATTTGCCACCAGCAATAAGTAAGTCTGATGAAGATGAGGAACAAGTTCGTCAACAATGGTGCGCAATTCGGAAGAAGTGATTTCGTGGGCATCAAATAAATAAATAGCTATCGAAGAAAGTTTAATCTGTTCGAATGTTTTGGAAACACCAATAGATTCAATAATATCAGTGGTATCTCTTATTCCGGCAGTATCGATAAACCGGAACAGCACACCGTCAATAATCATCTCGTCTTCTATCACATCCCTTGTGGTACCGGGTATTTCCGACACTATTGCGCGGTCTTCTTCAAGTAATACATTAAGCAAAGTAGATTTGCCTGCATTCGGTTTGCCAACAATAGCAACAGGTATACCATTTTTAATCACATTGCCCACTTCAAACGAATCTATCAGTCGCTGCACAATTCGCTGAATGGAATCAACTAATTTTTTCAAATCCTTTCTATCAGCAAACTCCACATCTTCCTCACTGAAATCAAGTTCAAGCTCTATCAGCGAAGCGAAATCAATAAGGTTTTGCCGTAACAATTGTATCTTGCTCGAAAAGCCGCCTCGCATCTGTTGGATAGCTATCTGATGAGAAGAAGCAGAGTTGGAAGAAATTAAATCGGCAACCGCTTCCGCCTGCGACAAATCCATCTTTCCGTTAAGAAAAGCACGCAAAGTAAACTCGCCGTGCTGCGCCATCCTCGCGCCATGTTTCACTATCAACTGCAATATATGCTGCTGAATAAAAGCAGAACCGTGGCAGGAAATCTCCACACTGTTTTCGGCAGTAAAGCTTTTGGGAGCCTTGAATATAGTGAGCAATACTTCATCAATAATAATATCGGCATCATGTATCACCCCGAAATGTACAGTGTGAGAAGGCTTTTTATCAAGGTCAATCTTCTTTAAACTCTTCGCAGCGAATATTTTGTTGCAGATAGTTATGGCATCAGGTCCGGAAACACGAATAATACCAATGGCACCAACTCCCTGCGGAGTAGCAAGCGCTGCAATAGTATCTTTATTAATGAAAGAGGTTTTCAACAGTTATTACGTTTATTTTCGACAAAAGTAATTATTTGCTTTGCAATAACGCGGTAAAAGTATAATTTAGCGGTCTGAAAAAATAGCCCCGCAACAATAAAATAATAATAATAACAATATAAATTATGAGTGTTTTAGTAAACAAGAATTCAAAAATAATAGTGCAGGGATTCACCGGCACCGAAGGAACTTTCCATGCCACACAAATGATTGAGTACGGCACAAACGTGGTAGGCGGCGTAACTCCCGGCAAAGGCGGAAGCACACATCTTGATCGTCCGGTATTTAATTCGGTGCAGGAAGCAGTGATAAAAGCAGGTGCAGATGTTTCAATAATTTTTGTACCGCCTGCGTTCGCTGCTGATGCTATTATGGAAGCTGCAGAAGCAGGAATAAAAGTGATAGTATGTATCACCGAAGGCATACCTGTAAAGGATATGGTGATGGTGAAAGAATATTTGAAAGGCAGAGACTGTCGTTTAATCGGCCCTAACTGCCCCGGAATTATTTCGGCAGAAGAGGCTAAAGTAGGCATTATGCCGGGCTTTGTGTTCAAAAAAGGTCATGTAGGAATTGTTTCCAAATCAGGAACTTTAACGTATGAGGCATCCGACCAGACAGTGAAGGCAGGTCTTGGAGTTACTACTGCCATTGGTATTGGTGGCGACCCGATAATCGGAACTACTACAAAAGAAGCAGTGGAATTATTGATGAATGATGATGAAACTCATGCAATTATTATCATTGGTGAAATAGGCGGAGGACTGGAAGCAGAAGCTGCCCGCTGGATTAAAGCAGACGGCAATCGTAAACCTGTTGTAGGATTTATTGCCGGCGAAACAGCACCAAAAGGTCGTACAATGGGACATGCTGGAGCTATAGTTGGCGGTGCAGAAGATACTGCAGAAGCGAAAAAGAAAATTATGCGCGAGTGCGGAATTATCGTTGTTGATTCTCCTGCGGATATCGGAAAAGCAATGGCTAAAGCATTGGCAAAAGAATTAGCTAAATAAATATTATTTATAAGTTTCAATAAAAACCGTTTAACTGTATATGTTAAACGGTTTTTTGTTTTATTTGCTTCTGTTTTTCTTATATCTTTGAACTCCTTAAAACAAAAAACAATATCAACTTTATTATATTAATTTATGAAACTACTGGAAGGGAAAATCGCTTTAATAACAGGTGCTTCAAGAGGAATAGGGCACGGAATTGCAGTTAAGTTTGCTGAACAGGGCGCCAATGTTGCCTTTACTTATTTATCATCTGTAGAAAAAGGTCAGGAACTGGAAAGAGAATTACAGGCTTTCGGTGTAAAAGCAAAAGGTTATAAGTCTGATGCCGCTGATTTTAAAGCCGCCGAAGAACTTGTAAATGCTGTAATTGCTGACTTCGGAACTATTGATGTATTGGTTAATAATGCAGGAATAACCCGTGATACATTATTGATGCGGATGAGTGAGCAGCAATGGGATGAAGTAATTAATGCAAATTTGAAATCTGTTTTTAATTTGACTAAAGCGGTTCAAAAACCAATGCTAAAACAACGCAAAGGTTCCATTATAAATATGAGTTCTGTTGTTGGAATAAAAGGAAACGCAGGGCAATCAAACTACGCTGCTTCCAAGGCAGGTATCATCGGCTTTACTAAATCTGTTGCATTGGAATTAGGTTCAAGAAATATAAGAAGCAATGCAATTGCACCGGGTTTTATTGAAACAGAAATGACTGCTGCACTGGATGCTAAAGTAGTGGAAGGATGGAGAGACAGCATCCCATTGAAACGTGGTGGAACACCTGATGACGTTGCAAATGCAACTATCTTTTTAGCCTCTGATATGAGCGCATATATTACCGGCCAAGTGATTAATGTTTGTGGCGGAATGCTTACTTAAGCAACGAATAACGAATTTTATACGAATAACGAATCGTTATAATGATTGACTTAAAAAGAAAAGATTTATTATTCCCCGAACTAAGTTTCCAAATAATTGGTTGTGCTTTTGAAGTTCACAATGCTTTAGGCTTTGGATTTAAGGAAAACATTTATCAAAAAGCACTTGCCCTTTCTTTTAAAGATAAATTGCTAGAGTTTATAGAACAACTAACTTATCAAATAAAATTTAAAGACGAGATTTTATCTACTAGAAGGTTTGATTTTGTTGTTGAAGACAAAATTGTTATTGAAATAAAGAGAGATGATAAATTCTCTAAAGCTAACATAGATCAGACTATTGATTACCTTAAAACAGCAAATTTAACTTTAGGTATTTTAATTAATTTTGGAAGAGAAGGGGTTGTTTACAGAAGATTAAATAACATATAAAATCACTATTTATAAATGCCACATTCGTTATTAGTTAAAATTCGCTATTCGTTGTTATGAATTTAATACTGGAATATCCCTGGTGGTTTTGCCTGTTCTGCATTATTGCAGGATTTGCATATTCATTTGTTCTTTACAGAAAAGACAAATCTTTAAATGAAATTTCCATTTGGAGAGTTCGCCTGATGGCTGCTTTTCGTTTTATCTCGATTACAATTATTACGTTCTTTTTACTATCACCTTTATTAAAAACTATAAATCGTACTGTTGAAAAGCCTGTGATTATTGTTGATCAGGATAATTCAGAATCTTTAGTTGTCGGTAAAGATTCTTCTTTCTATAAAAAAGAATACAAACAAAATCTTCAAAAGCTTGTCAGTGAACTAAGCGATAAATATGAAGTACGAACCTATTCTTTCGCTGATAAAATAAATGAATTGAAAGCAATTGATTCATTAAAGTATAACGAAAAACAAACTGATATTTCTTCTCTATTCGATGATATTGAAACCCGATACAGCAACAGAAATGTAGGTGCCGTAATACTTGCTACTGACGGCTTATATAACAAAGGGTCCAATCCTGTTTACAGTTCTGACAGAATAAAAGTTCCTGTATATACCATTGCTTTAGGTGATACTACAGTAAAAAAAGACATTATTCTTGCCAAAGTAAATAACAATCGGTTAGCCTATTTAGGAAATCAGTTCCCTATGGAAATAGTTATTAATGCGAAACAATTAAAAGGTAAAAGCACTACACTCACTGTAAATAAAGGCGCAACAATAATGTTTACACAGACAGTAAACTTTAGTTCTGATGCATTTATTACAACCATTCCTGTTTTGCTTGATGCAAAAGAAGTGGGGATTCAACATTATAAAATAAAACTTTCGTCATTACCTGAAGAGATGAGTCTCGCTAATAACGAACGGGATGTATTTATTGATGTGCTTGATGCAAGGCAGAAAATACTTATTCTGACTGATGCTCCACATCCTGATATTGCAGCGATAAAGGAGTCAATTGAAGGCAATCAAAATTATGAAGTGGAAAGCTATACAGTAGATAATTTTGATAAACCTTTAAAGAAATACAACCTTGTTATTCTATATCAATTACCTAGTATACGTAATCCTGCATTGAAAATCATTAATGAAATAAATGGCGCCAACATACCAGTTTGGGTCTTTTCGGGTTCAAGTGCTATTATTAAAAACGATTTGAAAATTACCAATTCCAATCAGAAGGCAAATGAATGCGAAGCTGTATTGGATCAGAATTTCCCACTATTTACTATCAGTGATGAATTGCGAAAAGCTGTAAAAGATTTTCCAGCCGTGTCCTGTCCTTTCGGAACTTATGGAACAGAGAACAGCAGCAACGTATTGATTTATCAACGCATTGGAATGGTAGAAACCAAAACTCCCTTTATGTATTTTAATACCGTTGGTGAAAACAAAATGGCTTTGGTTGAAGGTGAAGGTATTTGGCGCTGGCGTTTACAGGACTTTGCAGCGCATGGCAATCATAATTTATTTGATGAACTTGTTTCAAAAAGCGTTCAGTATCTTTCGGTGAAAGTGGATAAGAGTTTTTTTAAAGTAATCTGTAAGAATAATTTCCTTGAAAATGAAGCCATAGAAATGGAAGGTGAAGTTTATAATGAAAGTTATGAATTGATAAATGAGCCGGAAGTAAATATTACAATTACGAATTCGGACAATAAAAAATTCCCTTTTACGTTTAGCAAGACATCAAATGCATATAGATTAAATGCAGGAATGATGCCTGTAGGAGAATATAAATATGATGCCAAAGTGAAAGTGGGAGATAAAATGTACACACAACAGGGAAGTTTTAGTGTAAGTGCTTTGCAGGTAGAATTAATTAATACAGTTGCTGATCATCAGATGCTATATAGCCTGGCGAAGAAACATGGTGGTGAAATGGTGTATCCAAATCAGTTGGAAAAATTAGTTACCGACCTTAATAAAAGAGAAGATATTAAATCGGTTTCTTATACTGAAAAGAAACTTACTGATTTGATAAATGTTAAATGGATTTTCTTTTTGCTGCTATTGTTTATGAGTATCGAATGGTTTATGCGCAAGCGTAATGGCGCAAATTAACCGTAATATTCATCGAAATTGACAACAATCATTGTTCACCTTAATTAAATTACCTAATTTTACTAAATAATAACTAACTAATATCATATGTTGACAGCAGATTCGACCCTAGTGAAAGTTCAAAAAACACCTCAATCAAGGATTAAAGAAATTGATTTTAAGAATCTGACTTTCGGTAAAATATTTGCCGACCATATGTTTGTCTCTGACTTTAAAGATAGCGAATGGACTGATTCCAGAATAGTTCCTTATGGGCAAGTGATGATGAGTCCTGCTACGTCTGCCTTACATTACGGGCAATCTATCTTTGAAGGAATGAAAGCTTACAAGAATGATAAAGGAGAGGTACAGTTATTTCGTCCTTTGGAAAACTATAAACGAATAAATATCTCAGCGGATAGAATGGCTATGCCCACAATTCCTCAGGAAATATTTATGGAAGGATTAAAACAATTGGTAAAACTTGATAGTCAATGGGTGCCTACAACACCCGGTGCTTCGCTTTATATCCGCCCTTTCTTAATTGGTACAGATGAATATATTGGAGTGAAGCCTTCAGATGAATATCGTTTTTATATCATAACTGCTCCGGGTGGCGCGTATTATAACGAACCTGTAAAAGTGCTTGTAGAAACCAACTTCATTCGTGCGGTAGAAGGAGGAGTAGGTTATGTAAAGGCTTCCGGAAATTATGGTCGTTCCCTCTACCCTACCCGACTGGCGCAGCAACGCGGTTATCATCAGATAATATGGACAGATGCACGTAATCATCGTTACCTGGAAGAATCTGGAACAATGAATCTGATGTTTGTAATTGATGATGTATTAATTACTGCACCTTTGGGAGATACAATATTGGCAGGCATTACACGCGACAGTGTTTTGACATTGGCTCGCGACTGGAGAATGAAAGTTCAGGAAAGAAAGATCAGCATTGACGAAGTTATTGATGCTCATAAACGTGGAACTCTTCAGGAAGCTTTCGGAACGGGAACTGCAGCGACGATTGCACATATTTCTTTGATTGGCTTTGAAGGAAAAGATTATGAGCTGCCTCCTGTTGAAGGAAGGATATTCTCTAATCGGGTTTCTCAGGAACTTGATAATATAAGAACTGGTAAAACTGAAGACATTCATAACTGGATGTATAAAATATAAGTCGTAAAGTTTAAAGTTAAAAAGTCCGTTACATTCAATTGTAACGGACTTTTTACTTTAATTAAACCAAACTATTTCAGTTCGAGTAAAACAACATTTTCTACGTGATGAGTTTGAGGAAACATATCAACCGGTTGCACTTTAATTACTTTATATTTAGCATCGAGTAATTGTAAGTCACGAGCCTGAGTGGCAGGATTACAACTTACATATACAATTCTTCGAGGCTCAATTTCCAGAATTTTTTTAGTTACATCTTCGTGCATTCCTGCGCGTGGCGGGTCAGTGATGATGATATCAGGTTTGCCATTGGCATTTATAAAATCATTATCCATTACATCTTTTAAATCTCCTGCATAAAAAGAAGTATTTGTAATATTGTTTATCTGCGAGTTTATCTTTGCATCTTCTATTGCAGCCGGCACATATTCCACACCTACAACC
>CAIQBY010000156.1 GCA_903870175.1 uncultured Bacteroidota bacterium | reverse complement strand
TTTCCGCCCTTGTTGGTGTTACACTTCTTCTTCCTCTTTAATGCGAGCAGAAACAATGCCTTTGCAGGTGTTTTTTCACCTGCAAACATTCTAATCTTGTATTTTCTTCTAAGTTTTGTGTTATCCCTGCCATAACACTACTTATTTGTAATCCATCATTCTTTATTTCTTTTTTCCGCCCTTGTTGGTGTTACACTTCTTCTTCCTCTTTAATGCGAGCAGAAACGATGCCTTTGCAGGTGTTTTTTCACCTGCAAACATTCTAATCTTTAGACTTGCCACTTTCTCCATCAATACAAAATTACATTAAATCCTTATAACTTGTAAGGATAAGGTTGGTGGCGGTAAAAAAAACAAACATTGGATTCTTTTCTGATAGATGGCATTTTGTAAAAGTACCATTTCCTAATGGATTAGTGTTAAGGTGCTTTTTAGAGTATAGTGTTTGCAGGTGAAAAAACACCTGCAAAGGCTGCTTTTCTACTAGTATTTAGGAACACCAACGAGGGCGGAAAATTAGTATCTCTTGCTTCTGCTCCATTTTGTTTTATTCAATTAATTACATTTGCAACCTGTTTTTCTGTATTAATTATTAATGAAACGAATATTTATTTTACTTTTTGTTCTATCTCGTGTTTTATATGGATACAGTCAATCTGTGGAAGAATTAAATAAGCTTGCCAGAGAAAAGTCCTATAAAAATGATTTTCAGGGTGCGATAGATGAATATACTAAAGCACTTAAACTTAATCCAAATGATGCTGCCATTTATTTTGACAGAGGAGTGCTGAAAGGGTTTCTAAAAGACTTTACAGGAGAAATTGTCGATTATACAAAGGCGCTCGAATTTGATACTACTAATTCTGATTATTATTTCTTAAGGGCAATTGCTAAAAACAATTTGAAAAATTATAAAGAAGCAATTCTTGATTTCAATAAAACTATCAGTAAGGAAGCTGATAATGCGGATGCTTTTTATTACAGAGGATTTGCAAAAACAGAATTACTTGATTTCAAAAATGCAATAACAGACTATGATGCTGCTATTAATATCAGGCAGGAACACGCAGAAGCGTATTGCAACAGAGGTTGGGCAAAAGCTCAACTTCATGATTATACCAATGCTATTGCAGACTTTGACAAATCCATTTTAATAAATAAAGACTATGTAAGTGCATATTATTACAGGGGTTGGACAAAAGCCGAACAGCATAAATTTGATGAAGCAATAAATGATTTTGTAAAGGCAATAGAAATTAATCCTGCTGATATCAGGGAGTATAATTTGAATGGTGCAGTAAATCATTCCTTAAAACAATATCGGAACCCACTGAAAAAATATAACAAAACAAATCCATTGAATCCAAAGTTATATAGTATAAATTATAAAAAAGGTTTGTTAAATGCATATTTGAAAAATTATAAACAGGCGATTAAAGATTATGATTTTGCATTGTCAATATTACCCAGTGATTCATTTGTGTTATTTTGCAGAGGGATTGCAAAAGCAAAACTAAATGACTCAATAAATGCATTAATAGATTTCGATAAAGCGATAAGTATTGATGCCACAAAAGCTGATTATTATTTACATCGCGGCGAACTTAAAATAAAACTTGGATTAAAAGAAAGTGGATGTGCCGACCTTAAAAAATGTAAAGAATTAGGAGGTACACCTCTTCAAACACCATGTAATTAGTAAATAAATGAATTCTTTTTAATATATTTTTTTCAGTGTCTTCTATCTTTTCAATTACTTTTGCAGCCTGATAAAAAAGATTTGAAAACGAGATACAGTATTACAATTATTCTTTTAATTATTTACTCCTCACTATCTGCACATATTGGTGTAATAAAAGGAAATATTACTGACTCTGTTTCCCTTGCTCCTATTCCGTATGTGAGCGTAACACTTGAAGGAAACAATAAAAAACAAGTAACTGCTACGGATGATTTTGGTAATTTTTCTTTCTCCGGTTTGGAACAGGGTAAATACAAACTCTCCTTTTACAGCTTAGGTTTCGAGCGCAAATCAATGTCGCTGGAGCTACAGGATGATGAAGTAAAATCAATGTCGATTAAAGTTCAATTGAAACCAAATGCTCTTAAACTGTCAGAAATAACTGTTAGCGGAACTCGTGATATTGGCGAAACGATGAACAAAATCAATAATATTGATATGCAGCTTAGACCTATCAATTCAGCACAGGATTTATTAAAACTTGTACCCGGTTTGTTTATTGCGCAACATCAGGGAGGCGGCAAGGCAGAACAGATTTTTTTAAGAGGTTTTGATGCTGACCATGGTACTGATTTTGCAGTATTCTTCGACGGTATGCCTGTCAATATGGTTTCTCATGCTCACGGACAGGGATATGCCGATATGCACTTTATGATACCCGAAACAGTGGACGCACTTACTGTTTCCAAAGGAACATATAACACCAAATATGGAGACTTTGCTACTTCCGGAGCTGGAGAATTTACTTCCAAAAACCATATCGACAATAATATGATAAAGCTTGAATATGGCGAATATGGTGCGTATCGTGTATTACTAATGCTTAATTTACTTGGCAAAAACAAACATCTTTTCTCAAAGAAAAAAGAAGATTTTTATATAGCATCCGAATATAATTACAATGTAGCATCTTATTTTGTGAATCACCAGAATTACCAGCGTATAAATGTTTTCGGAAAGTATTATGGAATGCTGACAGACCGCACTTCCTTGTCTATCAGTGGTTCTTATTTTAATTCTATCTGGAATGGCTCAGGGCAGATACCGCAGCGGGCAATAGATGAAGGATTAATAACCAGATTCGGTGCGCTTGACCCTACAGAAGGCGGAACCACAAGCAGAACAAATGCCAATGTAATTCTAAAAACTGTGTTTGATAACGGAGCAATCCTCAAACATCAGGTTTATTATTCGTACTATAAATTTAATCTGTTCACCAATTTCACTTTCTTTTTAAAAGATACTGTTAATGGTGACGGTATTAATCAGCAGGAAAAAGGCAGAAACTTATACGGTTACAATGGCACATACGAGATAAATAAAGAAGTATTCGGGAGAAACCTTAAAACTGTTGCCGGCTTGGGAACACGAATTGATGACGGACAGTTATCATTATGTAATCAGCGCCAGCGCACCAT
>CAIQBY010000155.1 GCA_903870175.1 uncultured Bacteroidota bacterium | reverse complement strand
TAAAATAAAGCAGAATAAGAACTTCCAAAACCTTTTAGGTTAAGTATATTTGCAGGCTAAAAAAAAGACACTCCTCTTAATTTCTTCCTTGAAGGAGAGAAAGAGATTGGTGAAGAACTTTAAACATTGAACTTTTTAACTTTTAACTTAAAATAATGGCATTACAGTGTGGAATAGTAGGGTTACCGAACGTAGGAAAATCAACTTTATTTAATTGTTTATCAAATGCGAAAGCACAGGCGGCTAACTTTCCGTTTTGTACTATTGAACCTAATGTTGGTGTGATTACTGTTCCTGATGACCGACTTTCGGTATTGGAAAAGATTGTTAATCCGGAAAGAGTGGTGCCGACAACTGTTGAGATTGTTGATATTGCCGGATTGGTAAAAGGAGCAAGTAAAGGAGAAGGGTTGGGAAACAAGTTTTTGGCTAACATAAGGGAAACAAATGCAATCATTCACGTTTTGCGTTGTTTTGATGACGACAATGTGGTTCACGTTGACGGTTCGGTAAATCCGGTTCGCGATAAGGAAATTATCGACACCGAATTGCAACTGAAAGATTTGGAAACGATAGACGCAAAAGCAAAGCGTCTGGAAAAACAGGCAAAGACAGGTAACGACAAGGATGCGAAAAAAGCATACGATGTTTTAATTCATATTAAAGAATTGCTTGAACAGGGTAAATCAGCGCGTGCTGCCAATCTTAGTGAGGTGGAGAAGTCCTTTATTGCGGATTGCTGCCTGCTTACCATTAAACCGGTGCTTTATGTCTGCAATGTGGATGAAGCATCTGTGAAAACAGGTAATAAATATGTGGACGCGGTAAAAGAAAGTGTGAAAGCTGAAAATGCCGAAGTGCTTATAATTACTGCTCAAATGGAAGCAGAGATTGCAAGTCTGGAAACGTATGAAGAACGCCAGATGTTCCTTTCGGATATGGGATTGACTGAACCGGGAGTAAATAAACTAATTAAGGCCGCATATCGTTTGTTGGATTTACAAACATATTTTACGGCAGGTGTAAAAGAAGTTCGTGCCTGGACGATTACTAAAGGAATGACTGCACCGCAAGCGGCAGGCGTTATTCATACTGATTTTGAAAAAGGATTTATTCGTGCTGAAGTAATTAAATATAATGATTTTATTACTCTTGGATCGGAAGCGGCGTGTAAGGAAGCAGGTAAAATGGGAGTGGAAGGAAAGGAATATGTAGTGAATGATGGAGATTTGATGCATTTCAGATTTAATGTTTAATTAAAAAAAGAAAATGGCAGAGAAAGAAGTAAAATATAACGAAGACAGTATAAGAACACTGGAGTGGAACGAGCATATTCGTTTGCGTCCGGGGATGTATATTGGGAAGTTGGGTGATGGTTCATCAGGTGATGATGGAATTTATATTTTGTTGAAGGAAACCATTGATAACTGTATTGATGAATTTGTGATGGGCAATGGGCGCAGCATCGACATCAGTATAAAAGATAAAACGGTGCGTGTACGTGATTATGGGCGCGGTATCCCGCTTGGAAAAGTTGTGGATGTGGTTTCTAAAATTAATACCGGAGCTAAATACGATTCGGAAGCATTTAAGAAATCGGTTGGATTGAACGGCGTTGGTACCAAGGCGGTGAATGCGTTGTCATCTTATTTTAAAGTGCAATCATTCAGAGATGACCAGACAAAGGAAGCTGAATTTTGCAGAGGAAATATTACAAAAGATTCTAAGATTGCGCCTTCCGACCAGCGTAAAGGTACACTTGTAACATTTATTCCTGATGAAACTATCTTTGGTAACTACCATTTCATCAATGAGTATGTAGAGAAAATGTTGTGGAATTACGCCTATCTTAATACGGGTTTAACCATCAACTATAATGGACAGAAGTTTCATTCCGAAAACGGATTACTTGATTTATTAACTCAGAATATTACAGGTTCCATACTTTATCCAACCATCCATTTAAAGGGATATGATATTGAAGTGGCGCTGACGCATAGCAATGCTCAATATGGTGAGGAATATTATTCGTTTGTTAACGGACAACATACTACCCAAGGAGGAACGCATCAGGGAGCTTTCCGAGAAGCGATTGTAAAAACCATACGTGAATTTTTCAAAAAGGATTTTGAAGCTGTTGATGTTCGCACGTCTATAATTGCTGCTATAAGTATAAAAGTGCAGGAACCTGTATTTGAATCGCAGACAAAAACAAAGCTTGGTTCGCAGGAAGTTTCTCCGAAAGGTCCTTCTGTAAAAGCTTTTGTTGGTGATTTTCTGAAAACAGAACTTGATAATTTCCTTCATAAAAACCCCGAAGTAGCAAGTGCAATACTTTATAAGATACAACAAAGTGAGCGCGAACGTAAGGATTTACAGGGCATTCAGAAACTTGCAAGAGACCGTGCAAAGAAAGCAAATCTTCATAATAAAAAACTACGCGATTGCAGAGTTCATTTAACATCAAATGATGAGCGTAAACTGGAAACCACATTATTTATTTGTGAGGGAGATTCTGCAAGTGGTTCCATCACTAAAACACGTGATGTAAATGTGCAGGCAGTATTTAGTCTGAAGGGGAAACCTCTTAATGCCTTCGGTTTAACTAAGAAGATTGTTTACGAAAATGAAGAGTTTAATTTGTTGCAAGCCGCTTTAAACATTGAAGACGGAATAGAGAATTTGCGTTATAATAACATTGTAGTTGCTACTGATGCCGATGTGGACGGGATGCATATTCGATTATTATTAATGACTTTCTTTCTTCAGTTCTTTCCTGATTTAGTGAAGAACGGGCACGTATATATATTGCAGACACCGCTTTTCAGAGTAAGAAATAAGAAGGAGACAATTTATTGCTACAGTGAAGAGGAACGAAGAGCAGCGATTGAAAAGCTTGGAACTAAGCCTGAAATAACCCGATTTAAAGGATTGGGAGAAATATCGCCGGATGAATTCAAATTATTTATTGGGAAAGACATCCGTAAAGACCCTGTTATTATTGGTAAAGACAGAACCATTGTTGATATGCTGAGTTATTATATGGGTAAAAATACACCTGAACGTCAGGATTTTATTATTGATAATCTGGTGGTGGAAAAAGATGTGGTGATGGAGTAATTGAATGCTCTGAATCTTTATTCGGAGCTTTTTGTTTTAGTAGTTTCTGATTTTATAATCTATTTGTTTTCCATTTTGAAACTTCTTCGGTATCATTTTGGACGGATAATAAGGATGCAGCTTTATCTGCATTCATAATCCTGGCACTAAATAATGCTGCAATCAATGCTTCTTCTTCGTTTTCAATATCGAGCATTTCAGGTTTGAAATAATGATTGATAAAATGAGTATCGAAATTACCGGAAGTGAATGCTTGATGCTTCAAAACAAATTTGCAGAAAGGTAAAGTTGTTTCCACTCCAATTATTTTATAGTCATCAATTGCACGAATCATTCTGTTTATTGCTTCTTCACGGTCTTTGCCGAAGGAAATAAGCTTGGAAATCATTGGATCGTAATAAATAGGAATATCCATTCCTTCTTCAAATCCATCATCTACACGCACTCCAAGACCTTGCGGGCGCTGATAGGTAACAAGTTTTCCGATGTCGGGAAGGAAGTTGTTGGTAGGGTCTTCGGCATAAACACGTACTTCCAGACTATGACCATGAATCTTTAAATCATTTTGAGTGAAGGACAGTTTTTCTCCTCTAGCCACCTTAATCTGTTCTTTTACGAGGTCGATGCCTGTAATCATTTCGGTAACCGGATGCTCTACCTGCAATCGAGTATTCATCTCGAGGAAATAAAAGTTCTTATTTTCATCAAGAAGAAATTCCACAGTGCCTGCTCCAACATAATCACATGCTTTGCCAACATTGACAGCACATTCGCCCATTGCTTTCCGTATTTCAGGAGTGAGGACAGAAGAAGGAGCTTCTTCAATAACCTTCTGGTGACGGCGCTGGATGGAACATTCACGCTCGAATAAATAAACAATATTTCCGTGTGTATCTCCTAATATCTGTATTTCGATATGTCTTGGTCCTGCTACGTAACGCTCGATAAATACCGACCCATCACCGAAGGCTGAAGTAGCTTCGTTTACAGCAAGTTTCATCTGCTCTTCAAACTTTTCAATGTTCTCGACAATACGCATTCCTTTTCCGCCACCGCCAGCACTTGCTTTAATAAGTATAGGGAATCCTGTTGCCAAGGCTACTTCTTTTCCTTCTTTTATGTTTTTAATTGCTCCTTCAGAGCCGGGAACCATTGGTATTTTATACTTTTTGGCAGCAGCTTTTGCTGATAGCTTGTCGCCCATAATATTCATTGCTTCAGGTGAAGGGCCAATGAATATTATGCCTGCTTTCTTTACTGCGGCTGCAAACCCTGCGTTCTCCGACAGGAAACCATAGCCGGGATGGATGCCATCGACATTAAGTTGCTTGCAAACTTCAATTATTTTATCGCCTAATAAATAGGACTTGTTGGAAGGCGGCGGACCAATGCAAACAGCTTCATCGGCATACTTCACGAAAGGTGCATTTCTATCGGCTTCGGAATATACGGCAACCGTTTTTATGCCCATCTCGCGGCAGGAACGCATTACCCGCAAAGCTATTTCGCCTCGATTTGCAACTAATATTTTATTCATATATGTTATTCTTAATTTGAATTCTTTAGAGAGGACAAATATAAACTAATGTGCTTTATTAAATTCAAATATGTTTAAACTCATTATTTCTTAAAACTGTTCTAAAAGTTCCCCTTTAATTAAAATTACACAGAAGAAAACTAGTAGAACACTTTTTTAAAGTACTTTTGAACCGACATTTAAACCTTTTACTTTTATATTAATCTATTAAAGAGCGTTTCGCTTTATAATTTCAACTAATTTATATGAATATTAAAACAATTACTTTTTCGATTTCCCTTCTTTTATTAATTTCCTGCACACATTATATTTATATTTCGAGATGTATTTATCAGCAAAAACCTGTGATTGCTGATGGTAAACCAAACGAATGGAAATTGCCGTTAAAGTTTTATGATGATAAAAGCAGGTTGCAGTATACTGTTTCCAATGATTTCGAGAATATATATTTCTGCATAAGGGCAACAGATCAGCAGACACAATCAAAAATTATTCGTGCTGGAATGCAGATTTGGATTGATACTACCGGAAAATATGAGCATAACGTAGGTGTCATGTTTCCACTATCAAATGCGTTGAGAAAAACAAACCCGAATGAAGTGGAAGCTCCGCCAAAGGCGAAACAGGATGTGTCGGCTTATAAAAGTAAATTTTTGAATGGTTACAAGGAAATGGAACTTGCAGGATTTAATACAGGGATAAATGGAATGAGCCCGATTAAAAACAGCGCAGGTATTCAAACAGCGATTGGCTGGGACAGTACTGATATTATGACTTATGAAGCAATTATTCCATTCAGGACATTTTATAAAGATTCAATAACCGTTCATGACAGTTTAAAATTATTTGGTATTTCCATTATAGTTAACGGTCTGCAAATGCCTGAAGGCAAGAAAGAAGGTGGTGGTGTGAGCGGGATGCCTGGCGGAGGAATGCCTGGTGGAGGAATGCGAGGAGGAGGAGGAGGGATGCACGGTGGTGGCGGCGGACATGGTGGTGGCGGCGGTCAAAGAAACAATGCTGATGGTTCTGCGGCAATGTATGAAACCAATTCAATAAAAATGTTATTTCAGTTGTCAGGAAATAAACTACCAAATATTAAATGAGATTAAAGTCTTTTCTCTTTTCAGTTATTGCTATATGTAGCTTTAGTATAACTACTGTTATTTCCCAAAATGCAACATCTTCGTTAGGAACAGTATCCGGTAAAATACAGGATTATCAAACCGCAGAACCAATTTCTTATGGTACTGTAGCGTTGATTAATACTAAGGATTCTTCGCTGGCAGGAGGTGAAATAACGGATGACGCAGGAAGTTTTAAGTTGGAAAATGTGCATTATGGAAATTATATTATTAAGTTCTCCTTCATCGGCTATCAGACCTATAGAACGGAGAGTTTTACCATTAGTGCAAGTCAAACGTCAAAGACATTTGGAACGATAAAACTAAAATCTTCGGTAACAGGATTAAAAACGGTTACTGTTGTTGGTGTTGAGAAACGGGTAGAGCAAAGCGGTGATACTGTTGCCTATAATGCCAATGGTTATAAAACGCACCCGGATGCGAATGCTGAAGATTTGGTAACAAAAATGCCCGGCATCACTTCCAATAATGGAAATGTAACAGCGCATGGTGAAAATGTGAAACAGGTATTGGTTGACGGTAAACCTTTTTTTGGTGATGACCCGACAATGGCATTGAAAAACCTGCCGGCGGAAGTAATTGACAAGATTCAAGTGTTTGATAAACTGAGTGACCAATCGCAATTTACCGGTTTTGACGATGGCAATTCTACCAAAACGATTAATATTGTTACTAAAGCAGGAAGAAATAATGGAACTTTTGGTAAAATATATGCAGGATACGGTCCGTATGATAACAGCATTGATGCAGATAATGCGCGTTATCTTGTAGGTGGTAATCTTAATTATTTTAATGGAGAAAGAAGAATTTCAATTCTTGAACTCTCCAATAATGTTAATCAGCAAAACTTCGCTTCGCAGGATTTACTTGGTTTGTCAGGCGGCAGCGGAGGAGGAGGCGGGCGAGGAGGATTTGGCGGCGGCGGCGGCGGACAGTTTGGCGGTGCGGGAGGCCCAATGGGTGGCGGCCCTGGAGGCGGTGGGGCAAATAATTTTCTGGTAGGTCAGCAGTCGGGTATCGCAGCAACACAGGCTCTGGGATTGAACTATAGCGACAAGTGGGGGCAAAATGTGAAAGTAACTGCCAGTTATTTCTTCAATTATACCGATAATCTTAACGAAACTAATCTTACAAGACATTATACAACAGCCAAGGATAGCGGATTGTATTATCAGGAAGCAGATTCGACAAGGAATAGAAATTATAACCACCGCGCTACAGTGAGGTTGGAATGGAAATTGGATTCAATGAATTCATTTATCATCACTCCTAAATTTAATTATCAGAATAATCATACTTATTCTTCCGTTTTCGGAAACAATTTATTCATTGGCGAAAACACTCCTGAAAGCGCTACAACCAATACTAATAATACTTACTTATCAGGTTATACTTTTGATAATAACATTTTGTTTCAACATAAGTTTGCAAAACGAGGAAGAACTATTTCATGGAACATCGGTACAAGTTTAAATGATAAAACAGGGAATAATACCTTGAATGCAACCAACCAGTATTATGTAAATGATACCTTGCGAAACTATCCGCCTACCAACCAGTATGCAACCCAACATACAAGTGGATACACAGTTTCCACAAGTTTAGTATATACCGAGCCGCTGGATAGTTTCAGCAGATTAATGTTTACTTATTCGCCTTCATATACTTATAATTTAACAGACAAGGAAACGAATAATTTTAATACTTCAGATAATAATTATAATTTTCTGGACACTGCTTTGAGCAACAAATTCAAGAGTGTTAATATTATTAATAAAGGAGGGGTGGGATATAATATTAATAAAAAGAAGTTTATGTTTATGGCAACAATAAATGCGCAATATGCTACCCTTACAGGTAATCAGGATTATCCTGTTGCATTTTCCGCAGATAAAACGTTCTTTAATATTCTGCCTCAGGCAATGTTTAATTATAAATTTAATAAAGGAACCAATTTGCGAATCATGTACCGCACCTCTACCAATACTCCTTCCATTACTCAACTTCAGAATGTGATAAACAATAGCAATCCGCTTTTACTGACAACCGGTAATCCTGAATTGAAACAAGATTTTGAACATACAATTATTGTGCGTTATGGAAAAACAAATACTCAAAAAGCAACAGGGTTGTTTTTCTTTTTATATGGTAATTATGCAATGGATTACTTAGGTAACTCAATAATACTGCCTTCAAAGGATACAGTGGTTAATAATTATCGTATTAATAAAGGCAGCCAGTTATCGAAGCCTGTCAATCTGCAGAACTATTACAATACAAAGGGATTAATAACCTATGCTTTGCCATTGCTCAAAATTAAAAGCAATCTGAATTTCAACACAGGATTCAGTTACACGCATACTCCTTCCTTGGTTAACGGAGTGAATAATCAGACAAATAACGAACTTTATAATGCCGGAACAGGATTGAGCAGTAATATAAGTGAGAATATTGATTTTAACATTGCATATAACGCCAACTATAGCATTGCAAACAATACGCTGCAGCCGTCATCCAACAGTTCTTATTTTTATCATACAGCAACTGTGAAATTTAACTGGATACTTTGGAAACGACTGGTTTTTAATACGCAGTTTACTCATACGTTATATTCCGGATTATCTTCAACACTTGATAAACCTTATGAATTACTGAACATTTCATTAGCATATAAATTATTGAAAAACAAATCGCTTGAGATAAAAGCATCTGTATTTGATGCTTTGAAACAAAATTCGAGTATCTCGAGAAGTGTTACTGACACCTATATTGAGGATGACAACACAAAAGTGCTGACACAATATTACATGCTGACACTTACGTATAATTTAAGAAAGTTTAAAGCAGCGCCGCCTAAACCGGACAAGGAATAAAGTTACTTTCCGAGCATTTTACCCGGATTTAAAATCCCGTTAGGGTCGAATACTTTTTTTATTTCCCTTTGAATGCTTAATGCTTTTTCAGAAAAAACAATATCCATATATTCCTGCTGAATCAGCCCAATACCATGCTCTCCGCTGATTGTACCGCCTAATTGTTTGCAGAGAGTAAATAACTCCCTTATTGCTTTCTTGATATATTCGCCATTCCATTGTTCATCCGTCAAGTCGCCTTTGATAATGCGGATATGAAGATTACCATCTCCTGCATGACCGTAACAAACAGTTTTGAAATTATAGTTCAAGCCAATTTGTTTTACACCTTTCACCAATGCAGGCAACTCGGCTCGAGGCACCACAGTATCCTGTTCCTTACTTATCGCATTCGACATTACTGCTTCATTTATTTTTCTTCTCAGCTTCCAAAGCTCCTGTTTCTGGGCTTCCGACTCGGCAAATAAAATATCAGCAATATTATATTTACTCATCAGTTCGGCTATTGCTTCCATCTCTTTCATCAGTATATCCGCATCATTTCCGTCCACTTCTATTAATAAATGCGCCTGAATATCATCTTCAATTTTCACTACATTGCTTTGCACATATTTGGTCACCCAGTCAAGTGAATCACGCTCCATAAGTTCCATTGCACTCGGAATAAATCCTGCTCTGAAAGTCTCGCTTACTGCAGCACAGGCTTCATCCAGACTGCGGAATGGCACAAGCATTAGCAGATTATATTTAGGGTAGGGCAGGAGCTTCACTATTATTTTTGTAACAATTCCAAGAGTTCCTTCGTTGCCCACCATCAATTGTGTGAGGTTATATCCTGTTGAGTTTTTTAATGTGTTGGCGCCTGTATAAATTATTTCACCTGTAGGCAATACTACTTCCAGATTCAGAATATAATCCTTGGTAGTACCGTATTTCACGCACTTAGGCCCACCGCTGCTCTCCGCTACATTACCGCCCAAAAAACAACTTCCTTTGCTTGCCGGGTCAGGCGGATAGAACAATCCTTTTTCTTTTACTGCTTCCTGAAACGCTTCATTTATAACACCCGGCTCCACTGTTGCCTGCAAATTCCGTTCATCTATTTCAATGATTTTATTAAAGCGTTCCATAGAAATAACTATCCCGCCAAATATCGGCAATGCTCCTCCGCTAAGTCCTGTGCCTGCTCCGCGAGGCGTAACAGTTATTAATTCTTTATTTGCCAAAATTAATATTGCAGCTATTTCTTCGGCAGTTATTGGTTTTACTACTACTTCGGGTAAATACACCAGTCTTTCCGTTTCATCATGCCCATATTTGGCAAGGCTTTCGGCATCATATTTCACATATTCGATGCCAACCATTGTTTCGAGTGTGGAAATTATTGAAGGTGTTATTTTGTTGTATGTATTCATCAAAGAAATTTATTTATCAGGCAAAAGTAGCATATTTTACCGCCTTTAAAATTCAGTTTCGAAGAAAATAGTATCCATTAGTATGTCATTTATCAATTCAAGGTTAATTGATTTTTTTACAAAGCATTTCAGGATAACTTGTATTTTATTCCTTTTCGCGTTGTTTAATTAATACCTTTGCATATAAGTTATATGATTTATAATGAAGTATAAAACATATTTATTCCTTTCTTTATTCCTTTTCTTATTTATAAGTACGTCTAATATATTTGGACAAAGCTACTGGATGCAGCGGGCTGGAGGCTTAACCCCGGATGCAGGTTCAGACATATCTACAGATGCTGCCGGTAATACATATACCACAGGATACTTTACAAGCACTGCTGCTTTCGGTTCTTTCAGTCTTTCTTCTGCCGGTGTTACTGATATATTTATTACAAAACTAAATAGTCAGGGAATTTACCAGTGGGCAGTAAGTGCCGGTGGTGCTGGCTCTGACAGAGGACTTTCTATAAAAGCTGATGCAGCAGGTAACAGTTATATTACCGGGTATTTTTACGGCACAGCTACATTCGGTGGTCAGACAGTTACATCAGCAGGAATACAGGATGTGTTTATAGCAAAGTATAATACTGCCGGTGTGCTGCAGTGGGTGAAGAGTGCAGGAGGAAGCAATTCGGATATTGGAAACGGAATAAACGTGGATAATGCAGGTAATGTATTTGTTACTGGCGAGTTTTCGGGTACTGCAACTTTTGGAAGTTTTACTTTGACAAGTTTAAATAATTCCATTGATGTTTTTACAACTAAACTGGATGCCAACGGAAACTTTTTATGGGCGAAGAAAGGTTCAGGTACATTTACAGACAGAGGGTTGGATATTGCCTGCGATGCTGCCGGAAATGCTTATGTTACAGGTCAGTTTACTGATACAATCACTTTTGATGTACCTCATTACAATACGCAATACAACGCAATTTTTATTGTTAAATATAATAGTGCAGGGCAGGAGCAATGGTTCAGGATGATTGGTGGCGGCTCAATGAATATAGCATATGGAATAGCTGCGGATGCCAACTCGAATGTATATTTGACAGGCGATTTTACAGGTAATCTTATTTTCTTCGGACCTCCAAATGTTACTCTTACCAATCCTCATATCAATAAAATATTTGTCGCTAAGTATGATAATGCTGGTAATTTATTATGGACACATGCTGATGGTTCAGATAACTTTATTACGTCAAAAAACATTACTGTTGATGCGTCGGGCAATCCATATATTGTAGGTGATTTTAAATGTAAGTTCGATGATTATGCAGCGCAATATGGGCAGGGTACATTTAACAGTGTCGGATTTCTGGATATATATGCAACTGGATATAATACATCAGGTGTTTGGCAATGGAGCCGACAATGTGGAGGAAAACAGGATGATGATGGTGCAGGAATAGCTGTTAATACAACAGGAAATGTAACGATTACAGGAAGTTTTAATAAGACCTTAATGTTTCCAAGTGCTTCTAATTTTATTGGATATAATTATTTCGATATATACGGAGGAGGAACTTACTGCAACACCAGTAACTATTACTATTATCACGGTTTCAATTCCGCAGGCAATACAGATATTTTTATTGCCCAAAACTTCGACATTACTCAACCTACCTATGATTATTATGCCAGAAACGGAGCTGGCTGCAACCGACCTTATGTTGGAGTTTGTATAAATAATACAACGGCTTTTTTAAATTGCCCCGATACTGTTACATTCTGTAATGTAGGCAGTATAGATGCGGTATCTAATACGTATCCAATGGGACCCGATTTTACTTATCTTTGG
>CAIQBY010000154.1 GCA_903870175.1 uncultured Bacteroidota bacterium | reverse complement strand
TAAAAAGTGGAGTTCAGAACCCACTCTAAAAAACGGGGTAATAATCAAAAGCCAATAGCATAAATTTAATGTGGCGACTACGCAAAAAACAAATGAAAAAATTAATGACAATTTTCGGAGCAATGTTTATTGCTTCAGTAATTCTGACAAGTTGCGGAGGTAATTCTATTGAAAGCGATGCTAAAAAATATGCAGAGCTAATGTGTAAAGCACAAAAATTGGCTACTGAAGGGGCTGCAAAAGCTGCTACAGGAGATATGTCCGCTATGACAGAAAGCACAAAATTAATGACTGAAGCCGCTTCGCTTGCAACAGAAATGCAAGGCAAATACAAAGATGCAAGTGATTATCAAAAATTTAATGCTGCATATTTGAAAGCATTAGCTGATTGTAAATAATTTAACAAACAAGTGGAGACCAGAACCCACATAAAAAAACGGAATTGAAACACACAAACAAAAAACATGAGAAGATTAATCTTTTTTTTACTTTTTTTACAAACTGGGGCGTCTTTTTCCCAATCAAAAAAAGAACAAATTGAAATTCTTAAAAGTAGGGCAGATAGTTTGAATGCTATATTGGCCAATGAAAGAAACGCCAATTCTCAAAAAGTACAAGAACATAATTCGACAATTGCCAATTTGGAAAGTCAGATAAGTTCATTGAGTTCAGCACTCAACACAATCAAAGTTAACCTTACAAAAAAAGAACTTGAAAATAATCTTTTGAATAATGATTTGAATCTGAAAAAACAGGAGCTTGTTTTATTACAGAGTCAGCTTAAAACTAAAACTGATAGTTTAAAAACAGCTCTACTTGCCTCAAGTACTTCTAATGTTAAAGTAAGTAATTTTGCTCAGAACAAAGTTGATTATAATTTAGAAGGGGCTATTGGTAATTCAGTTTCCCGATATTCTTATCGCATTGATGGTTCTTGGAATGGATGTATTGGCGATTTTCCTGATTGCACGAAAATTCCTAGTGACAATGACTTGATTAAAGCAATACTTTCTTTAAAAAAGGATTATAATCAAGATAAAATAATTTCCGTCCAAGATTTAGAAAATGCTGTAATGGAATCGGAAGACTTAAATAAAGACGGAAAAAAAGACATTTATGATTTAATATATTCCTTTAAAAATTTAATTTATACAGAAGATTTCGAATATTTTGTTGTTGCTAAAATAATAAAGCATCCAAAATATGATGGATTGGCAATGCAACTTTCTGAATCTCATGATGTATATATATGGGATCCTACAAGTAGCAGTAAAAAACTTGATTTAAAAGACAATAGGTCGGTTGTTTTATTAGCAGGTACTCTTGTTGATAAGACAAAATATTTTAATAAAACAGTTATATTAAAAGGTAAATTTATTTCAGGAAATACTCAGGCGTATATAGACGGTTTGTTATTTTTTGTTGAGGGAATAATTGGAATTGTAAATTAACTAAATGTGGTATTACAGTCTAATAAAATCAGACTAAATGAAAAAATTAAAATTAAAGCTAACTAAAGTTAAAATGATTTTTTTTAATAAGAAGTTCAAGCTACAAAAATCAACTTAATAAGGAAATAAACCAGCCCATAACAGCAAGGCTTTGCGAATATGGCGGGTTTAGTGGTAAAACAAATATTCTGCTTCTAATAATCATTAGTGGTAAAATGAAATATAATGCTACTAAGTCCGCCACATCGCAAATCTGCAAACCGTTATGGGCAAGTTTAAAAACCAAGACGGTCTGCGAAAGCCAAAGGGCTGACCACCCAATGTGACAGAAAAGAAAAATAAAAAAGTGGAGGCCAGAACCCACTCAAAAAAACGGGAAATAATTAAACAAAAGTGGAGACTACTCAAAAAAAATGAAAAAAGTAATTATTAAAATGGTAATGTTTGTAGCAGTAATTACTGCATTCTCAAGTTGTACAACTCTTAACAAAACTATGAGAGAACCCAACACAAGAGTTAATCTTAATAAAAGTGACTTTTCTCTATCTGACCAAGTAACAGCCGAGGCTAAAACAGTTAAGGTACTTGGTATTGATTGGGCGAGAATTTTCACTAAAAAAACAGGCGCAGTTGAAGGTGGTGGTTCTTCTTCAATTAGCTTAGCAAGTATTCCAGTAATCGGTAATTTTGTTTCTGACAAGACAGCAAATTATTCACTTTACGAATTGATGAATGGAAATCCTGGTTATGATGTTGTATTTTATCCTCAGTACGAAACCAAAGTGTTTAAACCTGTTTTAGGAATTGGCTTCCTAACTAAAATTACGACTGTAAAAACAACAGCCAGACTTGGGAAACTGAATAAATAAAACCAGCCCATAACAGCACATTGGCGGCTATGGCGGGTTTAGTGGTTAATTGAACATTTGTGCTACTAATAAACTTTAGTGGTAAATTGAAAGTTCAGTGCTTCTAAGTCCGCCACATCGCCAATCTGCAAACCGTTATGGGCAAGTTTAAGAAACGACACAACGGAATGACACAGACAAGAGAACCACCTTCTTTGCGGTTTGATAGTTCTTGACTATTACGACCAGACAAAAAAAATAAAAGTGGAGACCAGCAACCACTATAAAAACGGAACATAATCAAACAAAAGTGGCGACTACGCAAAACAAAATGAAAAAATTAATGACAATTTTCGGAGCAATGTTTATTG
>CAIQBY010000153.1 GCA_903870175.1 uncultured Bacteroidota bacterium | reverse complement strand
TCGAAATTAATTGTTCCAAAAAATGCTTTTGCAGATGACAAAGGAAAACTTCTGAAAGGCGAATTGGAGTTGCGTTATCGCGAATTCCATGATGCCGTTGACTTTTTTGTTTCAGGTATTCCAATGACGTATGATAGCGCAGGTATTAAATATCAATTTGAATCGGCAGGTATGATTGAAATGCATGCTTACCAAGATGGAAAGCAGATAAACATGGCTGCTAATAAGTCTATAAATGTTGAAATGGAATCCAAGTATAAAGGCACAGAATATAATTTGTATAAACTGGATACTGTTCATAATAATTGGTCGTGTCTGGGAAAAGATAAGGTTGAAAGTGAAACTTCATCAATAGAAAAATCAGATTCGGTAAAACGCCCAGCTTTAAAGCAAACACCGGAATACAAAACAATAGAAACTAAAAAGGAAGTAGTAATAAAAGAAAAAGAAAATGCAATTGCAGCATTACCAAAGCCTGCACAAAAACCAAACAAACCTTTACAGGTAAATAAAGAGAAACATACTTTTGATATCGCAGTAGAGCCTTCTGAATTTCCTGAACTTGCTATATATAAAGGAGTATTATTTGAAATTGGTGATGAAAATAAAGACTTCAGCCGTTCACTTTATGATATTACCTGGGACGATGCAAGTTTAAAAGATGGTACTCAAAAAGGAAAAAATTATTTATTGACACTTAAAAAAGGAACAAAGAAATATGAGTTGATTGTTTATCCGGTATTCGAAGGTAAAAACTATGAAGTTGCGATGAAGGATTATCAGGATAAGTATTCCAAATACACCGCTGTTCTTGATAAGCGCAAAGCAGATGAAAAGAGAATTGAAGAAGAATATGAGGCAAAATTACTTACACTGAAAAAACAACAGGAAGAATTGGAACGAAAGTGGAAAGAGCAACAGGCGAATCAGTTTAAACAAATGGATACTCAGGAAAAAGTAAAAAGAATGTTTGCAATTAATAGTTTCGGTGTATTTAACAGCGATTGCGGAAAAAATTATCCGCAGGGAGTTCTATGTACTGCTAATTTAACTAAGGATAAAAATGTGAAACTAATGTGCTATGATATATATTTGGTGGATAAAGCAAGGAATAGTTTGTTTACTTATTACAAAAACCCAATCGTTCAATTTTCATTTAATCCTCAATCAACAAATATATTATGGGCTGTGGAAGATGGAGTGTTATACTGGTTAAAACCTGAACAGTTCAAGGATATAAAAAGCAGCGATGGAATGGCTAACTTAAAAATGATCAGGGTAGATCAAAAATTTTCTACTGTAGAAGAAGTGAAAGCCTGTTTAAGTTTTTAATATGATTCGGAATGTCATTCCCTGTTTAATTCTTCTGTTATTTTCTTTTGACTCCCCATTAATTGCTCAGTTGGATTCTATTCCAAATCATGGAACCATAAAGGTCTCAAAACATAAGGATACTACATTTATAGAAGCGTATACTAATTTTTATGTCTATTATAATAATCCAACAACTGAATTGTCATACCGCGATTATGTTCTGCAAATGCAGCAAAAGAAAATGAAAGCCGGAACTTCAAATCTATTAAAAATCACAGATGCCAAGCCTAAAAATGATACATCTGCAAATTTTAGTTATACTTCATATTTCCTCAATAATCATTTTACAAAAGACATTAGAATGAGACATCAGGAGACAGACACGGTTAAACTACTGGTGGTAATTGACAGGAAAGGAACAGTAAAATTTATGGACTTATCTCCTTCTGAAAAGAAAGGGGAATTATTATTAATTTACAATTCGAAAAGGAAGGAATACAAAGAGGATGTCTGTCATTTGAAAACGCAAAATGCATTTAAAGAACTAATAAAAAATAAATGGCAACCCGCAATTATAAAAGCATTAAAAACACATCCTTCAAAAAGAGTGAATAAATACAAAACATCAAAAGGATATTCGGAAGGCATATTAACTATTATTTATTCATCATCTCAATTAGATTAATTCCATAATACAATTAAAATATTTTCCTCTAAAAGTAAATATTGCCATTTTGAAATCAAACTTAGCTACTGTAAATAGGGGCTGCCAAGGATTTTTATTAACAAAAAGCCCTTTTTTCAACAATTTTGAAAAATAATTGCTAAAAAACTTGCATTGTATAAGGTTTGTATTGTATATTCGCTGTGATAATTAATAACAGTATTAACTAAAATCAAAAAACAAAATGAACAAAGCAGAACTAATTAATGCAATTTCAGCAGAGTCAAAATTGACGAAAGCTGATTCTTCAAGAGCACTTGATGCTTTTGTAAACGCTACTACTAAAGCACTTAAAAAAGGTGACAGAGTAGCTTTAGTAGGATTTGGATCTTTCTCTATCTCTAAAAGAGCTGCGAGAAACGGTCGTAATCCTCAAACAGGCAAAGCAATTAAAATTGCAGCTAAAAAAGTAGCAAAGTTTAAAGCTGGTGCTGATTTAGCAAAAACAGTTAACAAATAATATTTGTTAGTTGAAAAACAGAAACACCTTCGGTAGAAATATCGAAGGTGTTTTTTATTGGAAAATAATTTACTTTTTGTTATTCTAATCCGTAAACTTATATCCTACGCCTCTTATAGAATGAAAATGTTTCGGTTCTTTTTGATTCTTTTCAAAATATTTTCTGAAAGCCAGAATATAATTATCTATGGTACGGGATGTAGGAAAAACATCAGTGCCCCATATTTCAGTAAGAATTTCTTCCCTAGAAACTACTTCGCCTTTTCGAGATATCAATAGTTTTAATAATGCAATTTCTCTTTTTGTTATATCCAGTTTATTTCCATTAAAGTCCTTTATCTGATAAGTGATGAAATTTATTTCATTTCCACCAAAGGAATAATTATTTAATTCTTTTGTTTCATTAACTACTGGAAGGCTTCTTCTGATAAGGATTTCGACACGCAATAATAATTCTTCAAGATTAAATGGTTTGGTTAAATAATCATCAGCTCCAATTTTAAGTCCCTGAATTCTATCATTACTTGAAGCTTTAGCAGTTAAAAACAAAACAGGAACTTTAGTATTTTCTTTTCTGATTTCTTCGCAAACGTCAAATCCATTCATTTCAGGAAGCATTACATCTAAAATAATCAAATCGAAACTATCTTTTCTGAATTCCTTTAAAGCCTCGTATCCTGTTATTGCTGTTGTGACAGCATAGTTTTCCATTTCCAGATTTAACTGAATGGTTTTTAAAAGATGTTCTTCATCTTCAACTAAAAGAATTTTTTTCTTATTCATGCCCTGCAAAGATAATTAGTTCATTGGTTAAATTGATAAATAGTTTTTTTGTTATTTGGTTAAGCGACCTGATTTTTAAATTGTAATTATTAACTTTGCACCCTTAAATTTATTTCTATGCTTACTCAAACAAATAGTGCCCAGGTTTTATTAAATTCAACTATCTCTAAAGAACTTAAACAAATTGCCGAAAAAGTTTATTCAAATGAGCGTATTACTTTTGATGAGGGCGTTTTGCTTTTTGAAAAAGGAGAGTTAGGTTATTTAGGTTCCCTGGCAAATTATGTTAGGGAAAAGATGAATGGAAATTATGTTTATTTCAATCGGAACTTTCATGTCGAGCCAACAAATATATGTGTGTTTGATTGTAAATTCTGTTCTTACTCTCGGCTGTTAAAACAAAAAGAAGACGGGTGGGAATTATCAGAGGAGGAAATATTGGACAAAGTGAGAAGTTATGATGGAAAACCTGTTACGGAAGTTCATATTGTTGGTGGCGTGCATCCAAAAATGGGATTAATGTATTTCGCTAACCTAATAAAAAAGATAAAAGAAATCCGACCTGAAATACACGTAAAAGCTTTTACGGCTGTAGAACTGGAATATATGTGTAGAAAAGCAAAAGTGAGTTACGAAGAAGGGTTACGGATTTTGAAAGAGCACGGACAAGATTCTTTACCTGGTGGCGGTGCAGAGATATTTGATGAAGTTATACGTAAACAAATTTGTGAAGATAAATGCACGGCAAAGGAATGGCTGGATATTCATGAAACTGCGCATAAGCTTGGAATGCCCTCTAATGCGACTATACTTTACGGACATATAGAAAAGTACGAACACCGAATTGATCATATGGATCGATTAAGAACACTCCAGAATAAGACAAAAGGGTTTAATACTTTTATTCCTTTAAAATTTCGCAATAAAGAAAATCAGATGAGTAATATTGCTGAAACGTCAGTAATTGAAGACTTGCGAAACTATGCCGTCTCAAGGATTTACATGGATAATTTCCCTCACCTCAAAGCATATTGGCCAATGATTGGACGCAGTACGGCTCAGTTATCACTTTCTTTTGGTGTGGATGATATTGATGGAACAATTGATGATTCCACAAAAATATATACTATGGCAGGTGCAGAAGAACAAAACCCTGCACTTACTACACTAGAACTGGTAGAATTAATAAAACAAGTTAATCGCATCCCTATTGAAAGAGATACGCTTTATAATGTCATTACTGAATTTAATTAGGGTGGTTAAGCATTCAATTAAAACCCAAGCTTCTCCATTAATACTATAAGGAAAGCTTGAATTGAAAACTGTTTTTATTCCTTTTTGATTTTAAAATGGGTTAAACACTGATGTGTCTTTCCGCTCCATTGGACGATAACTCAATACAGGAATATCACTTTCATTAATAATGCGCTGAGCTACAGTTCCTATAAAAAACTCCTTCATACTAAGCTCAGCTTTAGTCATTATCAATATAAGGTCTGCGTCCACTTCGTGTCCATAATCCAAAATCATTTGTGGAACATCTTTTCCTCGTAAAGTTTTTATGGTGCATCTTACTCCTTCGTCTTTAATTCTTTTCCATACTTGATTTGACAATGAAATAAGTTTATTTTCAAAAAATTCGTCAGAAGAAGTTAAAATAGAAATTACCCGGATAGTGGCATTAAAAAGTCTGGCAAGTTCAATTGCTTTATCCACTTTTTCGCGCGTTTCTTTTGATAAATCCAATGGTAATAATATTGTTTTACAACCATCTCTATGTTCTTTTCCTTTAATTGTTATAACAGGATGATTGGATTCGCGAACCATTTTAAAAGCATTTTTCCCTATTATTTTACCAATGGTTATTTTTGAGGACAAGCCAATCATGATAAATAATGGGTTTAAAACGTCTGCTACTTTCACAATTTCTTCGTAAACATTACCTTTTCTCTCCATTGTTTCTACAGACTGCCCTGTAGCAATTGATGCTTCTTTCGCCAGTTCTGCCAATCGATTTTTCATGAAAGGCGGAACACCTTCATCCACACTCATTAATATTATTTTTGAGTTGGTGAGTTTAGCTAAATTATAGGATTGATGTAATGCAATAATCGTTTGATCGGTAGAATCTATCGGCACTAAAATGCAATTGGTTGGTGAATTTGACATGTTTTTTTATTGATTTTTTTTGCAAAAGTACGAATAAAATCGGTGACGGAGAATGTATTCAAGGTTTTATGGCGTTAATAAATGGTAAATTCAATGCTATATATTTCGATGAAATCGTCTTGTTTTACAGAGTATCTTAAGTTTAATAAATAAAATATTGGATAAATGAGACTTTCGGTTTATTCAGGTTATTTAATAAAAAATGCACCAATTCAAATAATTTTATTACTTTCGCAGTCCCAAATAAAAAGGGAATAAATAATTAATAACAAAAAACAATAAAAAATGGCAGTAAAAATTAGATTACAACGTCATGGTAAAAAAGGGAAAGCTTTTTTCCATATTGTAATTGCGGATGGTCGTGCACCTCGAGACGGAAAGTTTATTGAGAAAATTGGTACGTACAACCCAACTACAAATCCGGCAACTATTAACATCGACAGCGATAAAGCGCTATCATGGTTAAATAATGGTGCCCAACCTACAGATACGTGCAAAGCAATCCTTTCTTATAAAGGAGTGATGTACAAAAAACATTTACAAGGCGGAATTGCAAAAGGCGCTCTTACACAAGAGCAGGCTGATGCAAAATTCGCGAAATGGGAAGCTGATAAAACAGCTAAAGTTAATAACAAGGTGTCGAGTTTGGCAACATCTAAAAAAGATGATTATGCTGCTCGTTTTGCAGCAGAATCGGCTGCTAAAGAAGCAAAAGCAGCTAAAGTTGCCGCTAAAAACACACCTCCTCCTGCTGTTGAAGAAGCTGCTGCTCCTGAAGCACAGGCAGAAGCACCTGCAACTGAGGAATAATTGTTTTAAAACAAATTTATTAAAAAGGCAACTGATGTTTTCAGTTGCCTTTTTATTTAATACCAATTACTATGGAAGATAATAAATATCCTATCGGCAAGTTCGAGTATGGCAAAAGCTATACCTCTGACGATAATAAAAAATATATTTCTATAATAGAAAACTTTCCGAATGAATTGAAAACAGTAGTTTCTCAGTTCACTCCTTCGTTACTCGAAAAAAGTTATCGCGAAGGTGGATGGTCGGCAAGCCAAATAATACATCATATTGCCGACAGTCATTTGAACGCGTATATCCGTGTGAAATTAACACTTACAGAAGATAAGCCAGTAATAAAACCATATAATCAGGATCTATGGTCCAATTTAGCTGACGTGAAAAGCACGCCAGTGGAGGTGTCTCTGGCTCTTATTGAAAAAATTCATTTGCGCTGGGTTAATTTATTAAAAACGTTAACAGAGAAAGATTTGGAACGAACTTATATTCATCCTGAATATAACAGGGAATTCAAATTAAGTGAATTGCTTGCATTGTATGCCTGGCATGGAAAACATCATTACGGTCATTTACAAATTATATTAATGAATAAATAATAATGACAAAAGACGATTGTTTTAATTTAGGATATATTTCACGGAGAGTAGGTAACAAAGGCGATGTAGCGTTTGTATTGGATTCTGATACACCTGCACGATATAAAAATTTAGAATCAGTATTTCTCGAAATAAATAAATCACTTGTTCCATTCTTCATAAAAAAAATAACTCTGAGCGGAACTTTTGCCACTGTAACACTTGATGGAATAGATTCAGTGGAGCGCGCTGATGAATTGGTGAAATCAAGCCTTTATCTTCCATTGAGTTTTTTGCCTCCATTAAAAGGAAAGAAATTTTATTATCATGAAATCCCCGGATATAAAGCATCGGATAAAACTTATGGTGACTTGGGTATTATAAAAAGCATCTTGGATTTTCCTAATCAAGCTGTTTTTCAAATAATGAAAGGTGATGATGAAATTTTAATTCCTGTAAAAGATGAATTTATCATAAGTATTGACAGGATGAATAATGTTGTTTCACTTGATGCACCTGATGGACTGATAGATATTTACCTCAATAAAATAGCTGATACTGATTCGGAAAAAGAAAATGACGAAGAAGTAAAAATCACTGATTAAATAAAAAGTTTTAACTTTATTGCATGATTCAATAAAAATCATGTAACCTTTTATGCCAAACCAAGAGTTTGTCTTCAAACAATTTAAAATCCTGCAGGACAAATGTGCCATGAAAGTAGGTACAGATGCAGTGTTATTAGGCTCGTGGATTAATTGCCCTAATGCAAAAACCATTTTAGATATCGGAACCGGCACAGGAATTATAGCATTGATGCTTGCACAAAAAATAGGAGCGAAGATAGATGCAATTGATATTGACGATAACGCATTTATACAGGCAAACGAAAATGTTAATAGCAGCAAATGGCACGAGCGGATTCAGATATTTCACACCTCATTACAGCAATTTGCAAATGAGAGCAATCATAAATATGATTTAATTGTAAGCAATCCGCCTTACTTTATTGATTGCTCAAAAGCCTTGGAAGAATCACGTACAAATGCCCGACATACAGATCATTTGCCCTATACTGATTTATTAAATGGTGTTCTTAAGTTACTTAATCCAGCAGGAAGATTTTATGTAATACTTCCAACAAAAGAAAGTGAACAGTTTTGCAGCCTGGCTGCAGAAAATAAATTATATCTCACAAAATTAACACGTGTAATAACTAGAACAGATAAACCGGAGAAACGTTTATTAATGCGTTTTGAGTTTACTAAAAAAGAACTTTCAGAAGACTCAATAATAATTGAGCAGGACGAACGCCACTCTTACACCAATGAATATAAGGAGTTGACCAAGGATTATTATCTGCATTTTTAATTAAGAGCGAGGATGAAACCTTATAATAGCATCACGTAAATATTCTCTGTCGAGGTGTGTATAAATTTCTGTAGTAGTTATCGATTCATGTCCAAGCATCTCCTGTACTGCACGTAAATCAGCTCCTCCTTCTATTAAATGTGTTGCAAATGAATGCCGAAACGTATGTGGACTAATATGTTTTTTTAATCCTATTTGAAATGCCAAACGTTTAATAATTGTAAAAATCATTACTCGTGTAAGTTTTGCACCTCGCCTGTTTAAAAATAAAACATCGTCATTATCCTTTTTTATATTCATGTGACAACGCACTTCATTTTTATAAATATTAATTTGTTTGATAGCTACACTTCCAATAGGAACAAGCCTTTCCTTATCACCTTTACCTGTTACTTTTATAAATTCATCATTAAAGTAAAGATTGGAAATTTTTAAATTAACAAGTTCACTCACACGTAATCCGCAACTATAAAGCGTTTCGAGCATAGCTTTGTTTCGTTGTCCTTCTGGAGAACTTAAATCTATAGCATCGATAATATTATTAATATCGATTAAGCTCAACGTATCCGGTAGTTTTCTGCCAAGTTTAGGAGCTTCGAGTAAGGTAGTTGGGTCTATGTTTAAAATATTCTCTAAAAGAAGATATTTATAGAAACCTTTTATTCCACTTATTATTCTTGCCTGAGATTGAGCACTCATGCCCAATTCATTAATCCACTTTAAAAATTCCTGCAGGTGATTTAACTCAACATCCTTCGGGGAAAGAGAATATTTTTTGTAATCGAAAAACTGAACCAGCTTTTCTATATCGTGCAAATAAGCTTCAATAGTGTTTGCAGAAAGCGATTTCTCCAATGCTAAAAAAGACTTAAATCCCTGTATATATATTTTCCAATTCACTATTTTTAACATTGTTATTCTTCTAAAAAGAATAACTAAGCGATAGTAAAATTACACAACTAAAATTCAGTTATCTTTACATCATTAAGTATTAATTAACAAACAATAGCTTATAACTTCGATGAGACTTATTATTATTAACGGCCCTAATCTTAATCTACTGGGTACTAGAGAGACTTCAGTTTATGGAAACCAGACTTTTGATGAATATTTTAAATTATTACATAATAAATTTAATACTATTGAATTGGCATATTTTCAAAGTAATGTAGAAGGAGATTTGATTAATAAATTACATGAAGTTGGCTTTGCTTTTGATGGTGTCATTTTAAATGCAGGAGGCTATACCCATACTTCAGTTGCAATCAGGGATGCAATTGCATCAATAAAAACTCCTGTAATTGAGGTACATATTTCCAATATTTATGCCCGAGAAGAATTTAGACACACTTCTTTAATTGCTCCTAAGTGTAAAGGTTCAATCTCCGGTTTTGGTTTAGATTCTTACCGATTGGCGATTGAGAGTTTTATGTAATTACATAAATCTGTCTTTCAAATCAATTTCTTTAAAAGTTTTCTTTCCTCTGATATAGAAGTCAGCAACTACACTGTGAAGATAAACTGCAGTGGTAGTATATTCAGTTATTTGTTTTTTTAATTCTTTACGTTTCTTTAAAGTTGTTCCCAAAGATTTATAAAAATAATAATGTGCTTTTAATACGGCAAAGAAATGCGAAAATTGTCCTGCCAATAAAAATTTGCAACCTGCTATTCCATCCATCAACATTCGTGTAATAAGTTTTGAGAAAAAATATTTGGGCGGATGATTTTTACAAATCAACATTAAATTGTTACGGAAATTTAAAAACGTTTTATGTGAATTAACTTTATTTAAAGTTCCGCCTCCAACATGATAAATAATCGAATCAGGACAATACATTATTTTATATCCTCTATTTTTTAATCTCCAGCACAAATCTATTTCCTCCATGTGTGCAAAAAAATCTTCATCAAAACCCTTTATACTATTAAAATATTCAGATCTTACAAACATGCAGGCACCGGTTGCCCAAAAAATTTCCCGCAAATCATTGTACTGTCCTTTATCTTCTTCGATGGAATCTAAAATTCGGCCACGGCAAAATGGATAACCGAATTTATCAATAAAACCGCCAGCTGCACCTGCGTATTCAAAATAGTTTCTCTTATTATAATCGATAAGTTTAGGTTGGCAAGCTGCAATGGTTTTATCATTATCCATCAAAGCAATAATACTATCAATCCATTTGGGAGTGACCTCAACGTCAGAATTTAACAATACATAATATTCAGCCGAAACATACTTTAATGCATCATTATATCCTTTAGCAAACCCACCATTAACTTTATTTTGAATAATTTTTATATCAGGATAATTACTTTTCAAAAAAGATACTGAATCGTCTGTAGAAGCATTATCAGCAACAATTATCTCTGCTGAGGAAGAATTATTAGATACAACAGAAGGTAAAAATTTCTCCAGATATTTTTTCCCATTCCAATTTAAAATTACAACAGCTACTTTCATTAACAGAAAAGGGAATTGCTGGTAATTTTATGAAACATATTAAAACAACTATCGTGGATTATTATATTGGTCATCAATATTAGTTAGAAAACTGGGATCAATGGTTTCTACATCCAAATTTGAAGATTGCATGTCAAGTTGCCTTTTATAAATCAACAGTTCCCATCTGGCATCAACTATTTCACCAATAGCATTCGATTGAATTAATGTATAATTATTGGTAACTAAATCAGGATTATAAAAAACGAATTTTTTATTGGATTGTTTGTTGTAACCAAGAGTGAATTCCTTTGATTTATCAGTCAATTGATTATACTGCCATATTTCATAAGGGTATGAGCTGGGTTCATTATCATATTTACTCAAATAATCGGGTGCACCATATTGCAAATAAACTCTTCCTCTATCAGAATCATAACCTTTTCTGCCAAATGTACCGTATTCCTTATTTACTTTAAGGACTTCAGTATGATAATCTTTCCAGGCTACTTCCGGTTGAAGAGGATCTCTGGTTTTCCAAAAATTGTAAAAGTACTGCTGCATTAATTCTATATTCTTTCCTTTTAATTGATTCTCGGAATATTGAATTTCTGCTGTACCGGAAATTGGACGTAAAGAGCGAATAAAATCTGAAAGAGTATCGATACTTTTATACCTTGAAACAAAAGTACTCGTAACATCAATTGATTTTATATCGTCAAATGCCAAGCCCCCTTTTTTATTTTTTCTCTGAAAAGGTAAAATTTGAACGGCTTGTATTTTATTGTCTTTATCTTTTACTTCGATGGTTATATTGTAATTGCCCGAAGGAAGATTAGCAATATTAAATTCGGCCAATAATACATTAACATTATTTGCAACTTGTTTTGAAAACGAGCTGTAATCATTTAAGCGTGATTTTGTCTGATAGGATTGAATGGAATAACTAATGAGAACTTTTTCACCATCACCGAATATTTTTTTTGTATTATAAATTTCAGCATAAAATTTTATACTGTTAATATTCTCAGGATAAAAATTGGAAACATAAGGAACTAAATCATAACCGCTTTTGGTAAGATTATTAGGAGTTGTTGATTTGGTGTAGGATTCCAGTACCTGAATGTCGGATACGGTAACAATATTATCCTGAAAATTAATAATAACAGGCACTTTGGCATTAAATGGTTTTTCCGAAGGCTTGTTTTTATCAGCTATTGAAATTTCCATATCATACTTTCCATTTGGCAATTCATAACGATGCTGGTCAAGAAAATTCGGATAATTTCTGTTTGTATCAGCCACTTCCGGACTTTCAAGTGTATATTTCAAGGCATTCTTTATTTCATTGTTTTGAGTAAATGCAACCGAAATATCTACTTCTCCCTGATATTTGCCTTTGGCATTTTTTACAAAATTTATTGTATTACCAAAAATGGAGATATTGGTTTCAATAAAAGGACCTTTTAAAGGATTATCAAATGTTGAATAAGTAAGAAATGCTTTAATAGGTGTTGTTGCGAAAGAATTGAAAGTATAAAAAACAAATGCAGTAATCGGTAAACAAATTTTAATAAGTCTCATTTTATCCATAGATATTAGTCGGGAATGCAGGACAAAGTTAATGATTAAATATATTTTTTGAAGTTTTTTATTTGAGCGAACAAAAAAATGATACTTTTGCGCTCGGAGAAATGGCAGAGTGGTCGATTGCGGCAGTCTTGAAAACTGTTGAAGGTAACACTTCCGGGGGTTCGAATCCCTCTTTCTCCGCTGAATAAAGGGAAAGCCCGGCTTGCAAATTGCAAACTGGGCTTTTTTCTTAATAAAATCCAACCTTTATTACTTTGAAAAAATAATTCGTTTTATAAGAACGCCTTCAGAAGTTTGAAGTTTTACGAAGTAAATACCGGATTGTGCAGCGGAGAACATGTAATTATACTCGCCTTCGGACTGTTGTTGTCTTGTAATAACTGTAGAAACTTTCTCGCCCAATTCATTAAATATTTCAATGGAAACTGAAGTAGGACTCTTAAGTGAATATTTAATTGTGGAATATTGAGCCGCAGGATTTGGATAAATAATTAATTCAGCAGATAAATCAGTATACGTTGGAAGCCCTACTGTGATTGGATACAGGCGGGCTACAAACACATCTCCAATTCCCTGATTGGTAACTACCGCACCATCAAAAGAAATAGAACTACTATAATACTGGCCTGTGGTGTACACTTTATTAATATCAAATGCAGAGACTGCATTGCAAAAATCTCCATTAACACTGCCTGCGCTTTTTGCCCATAATACAGTACCTGCAGGAGAAATTTTGACAACATAAATTTCGGCATCAAGCGAATGACCTGTTAATGAAACTGAGTCGAAAGCAATAGTATCATTGGAATAATAACCGGCAACATATACGTTTCCGAGCTTATCAACAGCAATTCCCCGGCCTTCATCATCCAAATTATCACCTGCGCGCTTTGCCCACATTATTCTTCCGGCGGAATTATATTTGGTGATAAAAATATCTCTGCTTTCAATGGAACTGTAAAGTTTCAATGAGTCGAAATACAGGCTGTCATATCTGAAATATCCGGTGATGTAAACATCGCCTTTTGAGCTCATAGCAACTGAATTACTGCTGATATCATCTGTATATAAATTACTTCCTCCTGCGCTTTTTGCCCACAATACATTACCGCGAGGATTATACTTTACAGTAAATATATCATTGGCATAACCTGTGGTATCAGTGCCGGTAGTATCTTTTTTATGCAAAACAAAATTATCAAATGCGATTGAATTACTGAAAAAATATCCTGTAATGGCAATGTTTCCAATACTATCCGTGGCGATAGCCAAACTATTATCTTCCTTATTGCCACCTGCAGACTTCGCCCAAAGCACATCTCCGAATAAATCAAGCTTCGCAATAAAAAGGTTTATACTTCCGTCGGATATTACTTTTGATGTATCGAAATATACAGTATCGCTATTGAAATTGCCTGTTATATATGTGTTTCCGGCAAGGTCGGTGGAAATTCCATTGATGTTATCATCGCCGATATTACCAAAACTTTTTGCCCATTGTACATTACCTGCCGAACTAAACATCGCCGTAAATCCATCGTAATTTAATGAAAGGGAATCGGTGTTTGCATTTGTAAGTGTATCGGTGCCTACTTTCAACTTAAGACTTGTGAAATTTCCTGTGAGATAGACATTGCCCATATAGTCAGTACTTAATGAAGAACCTTCATCATCACCTCGGCCGCCAAAACCTTTTGCCCAAAGTAATGTGCCTGCCGAATCATATTTTACGAGGAAGATATCATCTGTATTGCCTGTGGTATCAGTATTTGCAAGAGTGATGGTGCCAAACTGAATAGTTTTACTTCTGAAAAAACCGGTAATAAAAACGTTTCCATTTAAATCGTTGGCAATACTTTTGCCTGCTTCATCGCCTGCCCCTCCTCCATTTTTTGCCCAAGCCCATCCGGGCGCCTGCGCCTGCGATGCAAGGGATAAACCAATAAATAATATAAAAAAAGCAGCAGAAATTTTTTTCATTTTATAAAGCTGATATAACGATTGCAAGTTGATTTAATAAAACAAATATACATTTTATTGAACGATTAAACTTTATTAATACATTAATATATGAGATTCGGTGTCTTGTTTAATAAATCAAAACACTTAACAGCATTAAAAAAGAAATTAGGAGTACTATATATGGATGTAGTAATTTATCGTTATCTTTTACCAGAAGCCAGGTAAAATGAAGGAGAAGTATTGGCAAAAGTAGGAGAAGTATTGGCAAAAGAACTAGAAGTATTGGCAAAAGAGCTAGAAGTATGGGCAAAAGAGCTAGAAGTGAGGGCAAAAGAGCTAGAAGCATGAAAAACACCCCCTCAAGAAACGCCATAAACGCATTTTGCTGCACTGCTTTTAATTTAAAGTGTTTTTGAATATTAAAACCCAAAAGTTGATTTAAGAGCATTTATGAGGGTCGATATTTTTTTAGTATTTACTCTTTATATATATGAGTAAAATAAGGTAGTTTTGCGGGAGGAAATAGAAATTTGGCAGGCTTTGAAAAACTGTCAGATTTAATTAAAGTGAAAATCAAATAATCGGAAGGGGTAAATGTTACCTGCGAAAATGACATAATTAAGATGGAGACCAGAAACCATTTACAAAAAACGGGGCGATGCCGAAAAGCCTTATGAGTAGGAGGAATAAAACTAATTAATATGAAAAACCAAATTAATAAAATTGTATTACTTATTGTCGTATTGGGTGCTTTTGCAAGTTGTACAACTCTGACCAAAACCATGAGAGAGCCTAATACTCGTGTAAATCTTACTAAAGCCGACTTTACTTTATCCGATCAATTTTCGGCGGAAGCCAAAAGTCTTAAAATTCTTGGAATCGACTGGCAGCGGTTCTTTAATAAAAAGATGGGTACTATTAAAGGTGGCAGTTCTTCGATAAGCCTTGCCAGCATTCCTGTTATCGGGAATTATCTTGCTGATAAAACAGCCAATTATGCGCTTTATGATTTGATGAATAATAATCCTGGTTATGATGTGGTTTTTTATCCGCAGTACGAAACCAAAGTTGTTAAGCCGTTTTTGGGAATTGGTTTTATTGTAAAAACAACAACTGTAAAAGCTACAGCAAGACTTGGCAAATTGAACAAATAAATTATTTATTGCTGATTAAAAGTGGGCTGGCTGTTATTAATAACAGTTTTCCGACTTTTTTATAGTGCTTAATACGCTTATATTTTTAACAATTAGTTTACAATCGCAAAAAACAATTGTTCACAACCTCGTTGATAAAATAAATCATTATTGATTTTTAAGCCCTTCTATTTAGTATAATTTAGCGAGAGTTAAAATTATATAACATGACGGAGATATCAGACAAAGCCAATTCGATTGAAAAATTAACAACCGAGAATGAAGAGTTCTTGGGACACTTGAACCTGCAACACAGGCGGGCTTCCATTCTTGAGAAACATTTAAAATCGACAGGTGAAGAAAAGACTGTTGAAAATAATTCAAGAAACACCAATTCTCCATCGCACAGAACAGTGCCTGATGAAAAAGATTTGGAAATTCAGCGGCTCCAAGCTGAAATATTTGCTTTAAAGAATACTGAATCTGCCAGTGCTTCCGAAGCAATTCACGATAAAGAATACACTAAAGTTCTGGATAAATTATTACCTGACTTTCTTCACGAAATAAGTAATCCTTTTAGTTCAATAGAATATTCTTCTCAAAATTTACAGGCGGAATATCAGCGCGTACTCAAAATTTTTGTTTCATTTACTGATTCGACCAAGGACACAAAAGCATTTCAAAGAGTATTGAATTATGTGAATTCGCTGGTGAATACCAACTCGATTTCCAATTACGATGAGATAAGAGAATTGAAAGAAAAGTTTATAGAACAGTTATCGAAATATGATTTGCGTAATCCACAACGTGCTGTGGAATACCTTATGGCATCAGGGATTTATGCAGTTGATGCAGAATTGAATTCGTTTATTACCCAGCCAAATGGAGAACTTTTATTTCAATTAATGATTTCTCTTTTATCAGTCAAACAGTCATTTTCATTGTTAGATACAGCAAAAAGCAGAACACGATATTTAATCACCACACTTAAAAATTATACCAATAAATTACCTGATAATTATACAGAGAAGTTCAATTTAAAAACAT
>CAIQBY010000152.1 GCA_903870175.1 uncultured Bacteroidota bacterium | reverse complement strand
ATACTATGGGATAAAGACTTTTAAACTCCACAAACCAGCCAAAAACAGTGCGTTTGGCAACGCCTGTAGAAGCACTTGCTTCATTACTTGTACGTCCTCTTAAATAAAGTACCAGACATCTGTTCTTCATAATTTGCTTGGCAGCACCTATGAAAGTAAATTTTTTCGAACCCATTTCTTTGGCAAGTGCAAACGTGTCAGCTTCACTGGTACATTCATTCATCCTGCCGTAATCAGCATCAGTAGCCACAGGAATAGTAGATTTTTTCTTGCTCACTTTACAGGGTTTATACAAACGAAGATTCCGAATGTGGCGCAAAGTACATATATATAGTGTTAGGTAGGTTGGAATAATTTTAAATAGATTTTGGGAGGTTGATGCTATAATTTAATATACATTTGTTGTATCAAATAAAACACTAACTATGAATCAACAATTTTACATCGCAGTAAATGGGCAACAAACTGGACCGTTTTCCTATGAAGAGCTGAAAGCCAAAGGCATTCAAAGAGATACATTAATTTGGACAGAAGGACTTGATAGCTGGACAAAAGCAGAATATGTTTCTTTAGTAAAAGATATTCTACGAGTAACTCCACCGCCGATTCCAAATGATGGAAAACAACAACAACAAGCACCGCCGCCACCAATCCCACAACCCAAAGGGAAATATTTTGGTTATGAATTAGCAAGTAAATGGCAGAGATTAGTGGCGGATATAGTAGGTTCTCTAATTTTGCTTGTACCCTTTTTAATTTTAAGGGCTTCACTTTATGACAATTATTCTGATGATAGTTCTTTAGGTGATTATTTTATTTTGATGATAATAATATTAATAATATTAGGAGCAATATTTTATTCAATGTGGAGTGGAAATCTCGGACATAAAATAATGGGTTTAAAAGTTATTTCATCGAATGATGGAAAAGACAAGAACAAAGCTATATCAGGTGCTTATAGAGAAGGGTTGAAGCATATTCTTAATTTTCTAGTTATCCCGAATATTTGGCTATTGTGGGATGAGGACAATCAAAATCTTTATGATAAAGTAGCTAAGACTTATGTTGTAAAAAAAAAGTAAGTACGATAAGGAAATTTTTTAGAGGTTTATTTATATTTATATTAACCTTTTTCCTTATCGTTTTTGATACCATCTTCGGTTCAATTTATTTTTACATTGACGGAGTACCAGCGGTTTCAAATTCAATAATCAATCACTCTTCACTCTCCATTGATAAAGAAGTAGGAGGGGAAGTAAGAAATGAAATATTAAAAGTTGCACCTATAGATGAAGATAAAACAGAACTTCTAAAAAACTTTTATAGTGAACTTAACTTTAATAGCAACACAAAAGTTTACGTTGTAAAAGCGAATGTTTTTAATGCTTTCTCTTTGCCCGACAATTCAATTTTTATTTTTGATAAAGTATTAAAGGATGTAAATTCTTATTCGGAATTATCTGCCCTTTTGGCTCACGAATATTCTCATATAAAATTCAGACATGGAATGAAAGTAATTGCTCAAGAAATTTCATGGGAGCTTTTGCGTGAATTGATAACAGGCGATGACACGAAAGATAGTTTTATTCAAAATGCTAATCTGCTTTTAACATTAAAGAACTCAAGAGGATTTGAGACACAAGCTGATAATAATGGACTTAAATTATTAAGAGAACAACGCATTGACCAAAATGGAATGGTAAATTTATTTAAGACAATTATTAAAGAACCACAACAAAATGAAAAAGAGACACCAACATATTTAAGTACGCATCCAAATACTGAACACAGATTAAAGAAAGCAGAAGAAATTATAAAGGAAAACCCAAGCGACAATATTAATAATGTTAAACTTGAACAACTTTTTGCTGAATTGAAAGCTGAATAAAGATAATAACAGATGCCAATAAAAATGTAGTGAACAGGAAAGTGGTGGTGCAATAACTTTTCTCAGTGAAACTCTATGTTGCCATCCTTAGCTTGTAGAAGGACTCTGTGTCCTCTGTGTTGAAAAAAGAATTACATTTGTGCCTCAATAAAAACAAAACAATGAGAACACTTGAATTTAGAGAAGCGCTTCGTGAAGCATTAAATGAAGAAATGCGAAGAGATGAAAAAGTATTTCTGATGGGCGAAGAAGTTGCTGAATATAATGGTGCATATAAAGTAAGTAAAGGAATGCTTGCTGAGTTTGGCGAGAAAAGAATTATTGACACTCCTATTGCAGAGCTTGGTTTTACAGGGATTGCTGTAGGTGCAGCCATGAACGGCTTACGTCCGATTGTAGAGTTTATGACCTTTAATTTTTCATTGGTTGCCATTGACCAGATAATTAACGGAGCAGCGAAAATATCGAATATGAGTGGCGGACAATTCACTTGCCCTATTGTGTTTCGCGGACCAACAGCTTCAGCGGGTATGCTGGGTGCTCAGCATTCACAGGCTTTTGAGAGTTGGTATGCAAACTGTCCGGGACTAAAAGTAATTGTTCCTTCTATTCCTTCGGATGCTAAAGGGCTTTTGAAATCAGCTATCCGCGATAACGACCCTGTTATTTTTATGGAAAGCGAACAGATGTATGGCGATAAAGGTGAAGTGCCTGATGGCGAATACCTTATTCCTATTGGCGTTGCTGATATTAAACGGGAAGGGAAAGATGTAACACTTGTTTCGTTTGGTAAAATAATGAAGCAGGTTTTATTGGCTGCCAAAGAACTTGAAAAAGAAAATATCAGTGCTGAAGTGATTGATTTACGTACTGTTCGTCCGATTGATTATGATTGTGTAATTAATTCTGTTAAGAAAACAAACAGACTCGTAGTAGTGGAAGAGGCTTGGCCACTTGCTTCTATCGCTTCCGAAATAGCTTTCAAAGTTCAGAAAGATGCTTTTGATTATCTGGATGCTCCTGTATTGCGCGTTACTGCTGCTGATGTTCCGCTACCGTATGCAATGACTTTAATAGAAGCATCGTTGCCAAATGCAGCAAGAATTATCAAAGCAGTGAAAGAAGTGATGTATGTAAGTAAATAGATTTACTCTGCGATTACCTTACGATAGTAACGCTTCCCAAGTATTTGTGTTGTTTTGTAAAAATGTCTGTAATATTTATTACATATACATAAACATCTTCCTGCGCAATTCCTCCTCCTTTAACTCTTCCATCCCAATGTGTATTGATATTTTCTGTCTTAAACAATAACATACCCCATCGGTCATATATCAACATTTCATAGTCTTTTATATTCTCCCCTTTACCAAAAAACTCATCATTCATTCCATCTCCATTTGGTGAAAAAGCATTCGGAATATAAAAGGTAAATTCAGGAACAATCATTAAACATACTGTTGAAGTATCAGTGCAAAACCCATTGCTGACAGCAAGAGTAACACAATAAGTTCCTACCTGAGAATAAGCATGTGATGGACTTTCTACTGTGCTTGTATTGGAAGTAGAGATACTGTCACCGAAATTCCAATTCCATGAAGTTGCACTTGTTGAATAATCAACAAACTGAACGGTAGGTGTAAAAACACTTGTAGTTGCCGGAGCAGAAAAACTCGCAATTGGCACTTCATTAACAGTAATCATATTATGTACTGTATCACTAGCAGAGCAATTGCTGTTCAAAGAAGCGGTAAGTGTAACGGTATATTTTCCGGGTGTTGTATAACAATACTGAGGATTCTGCTGAGTACCTGTCAATCCATCACCATAATTCCAATTCCATGCTGAAACAGAACCTGCCGGAGTACTTGCATCAGTAAAGTTTACACAAAGCGGTGCGCAGCCAATAACCGGAGTAGCTGTAAATGAAGGAACAGGAGGATTTATAATCGTGATAGTTGCACTTCCGCTTGCAGTGCCAATACAATTGGCATCGGATACTAATGTAACTGTATAAGTTCCAACCGCAGGATTAGTAATAATATAAGGAGAAGCAGCAGAAGTTACCGAAGTATTATTGGTACCGTCACTATAAGTAATATTCCATGGACCAACTCCTGTCAATGCAATGTTTACAGGTGGTGCAGGTGAGCCGACACACATAGCGCCACCTCCACTTACTGTTGCAGTTGGCAGAGGATTGATTGTGACTGTGGATATTGCAGTTCCCGAACATCCTGAACCGGTACCGGTAACAGTATATGTACTTGTAGAAGCAGGAGTAGCATCTGCAGTATTGGTACCGGTAGCTGTTGCGCCCCCTGACCATGTATATGTTGTTGCTCCGCTTGCAGTAAGATGTGCTGTCTGTCCGACACAAATAAATGGGGAATTAACAGTAATAGCAAGTATATTGGAAATAGTAACTGTTGCAACTGCTGTGCCAGTGCATCCCGCAGCATTGCTTCCGGTAACAGTATAAGAAGTTGTAACTGCAGGTGAAGCAACCGCAGTATCCGCTGCAGCGGCTGTAACACCGGCTGACCAAGTGTAGGAATTAGCACCGGTAGCGGTAAGCGTTGCCGACTGACCTGCACATATAGTAGGAGAATTAACAGTAATTACCAAACTATTTGCAATTGAAATCAATCCGACAGCTGTTGAAGAACAGCCGGCAGTAGTACCTGTAACAGTATACGTTGTATTGACAGTAGGCGAAACACTTAGCGGATTAGCAGTAGAACCTGTATTCCAGGAATAGGTAGTGGCTCCTGCAGCAGTTAAAGTACCTGATGTTCCTGTGCAGATAGTAACCGAATCAACTGTGGTAACTGGCAAAGGGTTTACAACCACAGCTGTTGTAGGTGTGCAGGTAATTCCTCCGCCTGTGGTGACAGTAACTGTATATGTTCCTCCCATTGCAGCTGTAGCTGCAGGTAGGGTAGGGTTCTGAAGTGTTGAAGTATATCCGTTTGGACCGGCCCAGCTATAGGAAGTTCCTCCGGCAGCATTCAATTGAATGGTTGTTCCTTCACAAAAAGGGCCTGTATTACCTGCTGTTCCGGGACAATTATTACAGGAAGCAGGTGCCGTGTAGGTGGTAGTAAATTTGCAGGAAGTATCGGCGGAAAAAGTAGCTGTAACGCTGCACGATCCTCCATTTGCAGGATTTCCAGGCAATGTATAGGATACAGGGCTTGTCCATGGCAAGGCAACTGTAGCACTTGCTCCACAGGTATTAGTAACTGTTAATGTACCTGAAGTAGGCGGATAGCTTACTGTTATCTGACCTGTAACATCATAAGAATTTGTAGCCGGTGTACATGGTCCGGGAACGGCTGTCAAACCCGTAATCGAACAAAGTATATTGCAGTTGGTAGTTCCGTTTACTCCGGAAGCATTGCCTGCTGTGGCATAAATTGTAGTTGGTGTATTGGCATAATTGGTAATTACCATCATGTACCATTGACCTGCAACGGCATTTGTAATAACTGCTGTTTCGGTAGCTGATGTGGAATAACTGCATGAAATCGGTGCAGCTGAAGTACCTGCACACATTGCAGCCTGAGTAGTAAATGGTCCCCAAAGAGCAAAGTCAATATCCTGACTGGTAGCATCGGATAAATTAATATTGATATTTCCTGAAGTTGCAATGTTCAGGTAAAACCATGCAGGAGCAGGTTCTGAGCCAAGACAACCATAATTTGGTCCTGTTTGAGCCGTGGTATTTGTTGCCGCAGGATAAGTAGCACCTGTACTTGTACAGAAAGGCTGTGCCGCAGCGCATGTTCCCGGTGGCGGCGGTGGTGGTGGCGGAATAACAGTGCCACAGGAAATTGATGCTGCCCAACCTGAGCCGTTCGTTGCAAATATTCCTAATGTAGGTGCATCTGAAGTAAAAACAAAAGTAAGACAACCGCCTAAAGTAGAAGAAACCTGTCCGGGAGAAGAAGTATAAGAACCAATTAGAGCAGCACTTGTGCTGGAACCATTGTAAACATTCATCTGATCACCGGTACCTAATCCCCAAGCCGTAAAATTAAAGGTAATATATTGCCCGGCAGGTGCGCAGAAAGTAGCTGTATAGTTTTCGCTGGAACTGTAATCGCCGCTTGGTCCGCCTGAATCATAAAAGGTTTGACCGCATCCATTAGTTACTGTTCCTAAGTTTCCCATATTTATCTGGCTAAATGATTTAACCGAAAATATAGAGATACAAATAAATAATATTAGTTTTTTCATGTAAATTTTATCGTAGAAAGAATTGGTTATTCATCTTCAAATTAATTATTGTCTTGGCACAATTATAATCATATAGTTGGTATTATCCACTCTATAATTCATTTGCGAAGCACTGTAAAAATTAAAGAAGTATTTTAAAGGATTAAATTTCTCGACAGAAAAATCAGCGTAATCATTCTTTAAATCCGGATTAACTTTATTTCTGATGCCTACTTTTGATAGGTTGGTATATGTTTCAACAAGTGAAGCATTGGTATTTACAATAAATACTCTTGAAAGTTGTTCTTTATAATTTGCCAGTTCGGCAGGCGTTGTGTTCGGCGATATTTCCTTTGCACAGGCATTTACATCCCATGTTTGCTTTAATATATTATACGCATTACCGGGCAGAAACGGCACTTTAGTATTTACTAAATCCTGCGAAAATGTGTTTGTAAATAATATTAATGCAACTAAAAGAACGGGCAATTTTATTCTATGGTTCATAAGCGGAGTAAAAATTAAATTGTTGTAATGTATTCATTTGATTTTTCAAAGGTATAAAAATACTTTACATAAGTAAATAATATTGATTACACCTATTCATTTATTCGAATAACTATATCATAGAGATGACGCTTTTTTTACTGCTTTAGTTGCATGAAAATTTGCTTTATAAGCAATACAAAACATGATATTAATCATGTATTAAAATTCAGCTTTAATGAAAGAAAGAATTGGAAAATAAACTCTTTATTTCTTCAACCCCGGAAACTTCATTTTAAAACCTTCGAGCGTTTCCACAACTTTGGTTGCGATGATATATTCCTTGTACCAGTTCTGGTCGGCAGGGACGATGTGCCAGTCGGCATATTTACTGCAGTTCTCGAACACTGCTTCGTACGCTTTCATATATTCATTCCAGAATTCGCGTTCTTTAATATCATTTTCATTGTATTTCCACATCTTCGTTTTATCGCTCATCCGTTCTTCAAGCCGTGTCAGCTGTTCTTCTTTAGATACATGTAGATAAAATTTAAGAACCGTGGTATTACTGTCAATCAATAGCTTCTCGAAATTATTGATATGCTCAAACCGCTGCTCGATAATGTCTTCACTCACCCAGTTATGCACGCGCTGCACCAGTACATCTTCATAATGCGAACGATTGAAAATATGAATCATTCCTTTTTCGGGCACATCCTGATGTATTCGCCAGAGGAAATCATGTTTCATCTCGAGCGGCGAAGGAGTTTTGAAGGCAAATACACGGCATCCCATCGGGTTCACCGTTTCGAAAACATTACGTACAGTGCCGTCTTTGCCCGACCCATCTATACCTTGAATAATTACCAGCAGCGAATGTTTGTTTTCTGCAAACAGCAGATTCTGCAACTCTTCCAGCTTGATTTTAAGCTTTACCAGTTCTTTCTTGGTATGTTCTTTATTTAATTTATGAGGGGCAAGAGTACTTATTTTACTGAGTTTTACTTTCATGAAATAATATATTTTTTCAAAAGTAGTATTTATTTAATCTCCTTCAACTAAAAAGCCTCACATTTCTGCAAGGCTTTTTATAAAATCAGCCAATTAGCTAATGTGCTAATTAGCTAATTATTATAAAGCAGCTATAAATACAGGAGCGCTATATGTAATGTCCCTTTCGGTACCCATTGCGAAGGAAGAGAATTTATAATCCACCTTGCTTGGCAAATTTATTATTACACCATCTCTTTGTCCGGCGGCATAAAAAAAGCCTGTCCAGTTAGCAGGGTTATTATCCGTATTGGTAGCAGGAGTGTACATAATACCATATTTTATACGTGAAGCAGCAATGTGGGAAATCAAAAATGACATGCCTCCCGGTAATAAAGTAGGAGTAAGTGTCAGCACAGTAGCATCCAGTTTACCTTGCGATTCGGCATCCTTAGCCATAGGATAGCCTGTTTTGTTGAGAAGTGTAACTACACCATTGCAAAAAGTGTTGAACCACGTGCCATTAACAGTTATTATTTCCTGAACTGCTGTGCGAGCCGATGATATATCGCCGCCAATGCCTATATAAAAAGGAGTAGTCCGGACATCATTATAAATTTCAATTGCTTTATTGAATGCAATCAAATCTATTGTCGCACCGGTAAAAACACCGATATTTAACATCAGCATCTTATATATAAGAACTGCTGCCTTGTAAAATTCATCTTCGGAATGTTCGTCGAAGTTGTAATTAATTTTCGCTCCTTTTGCCATGTTATTTATTGTTTTTTATTGTTATTACTATTATTTGAAATTATGTTTTGCTCTATTACTTATTTACAACTTGTTGTTTGCAATCTGTTTTTTATTGCCGACAGCCTTATTAATCCTAATCTTTGGATTGGCATCCGAAATCGTTTCCGTGGCATAGTATGCCATTTCCTATGCATAGGAAACCATTTAAGTGGCATAGTTTGTCATTTCCTGTGCCAAGGAAATCATTTCAGTGGCATAGCTTATCGTTTGCGTGGCATAGTTTATCATTTCCTATGCCAAGGAAATCGTTTCCGTGGCATAGGATGTCGTTTCCTATGCACAGGAAACATTTTTACATTTCCCTCTCACTTCCCCCTCTCCTGCTCCATCCATATTATAAAGAACTTACAATACAAAAGTATAAACAAATTTCGGGACAATAGCAAACGAAATTCAAAATTGAAGGGTACTTCAGGCGAGATGCCGTATTTTGATGAAATCAATATTCATCAATAAACATACTAGTTACAGGAATATAATTTTTATCTGATAAAATTAAAAGCGGGTACTCCTACATTACGAAGAAATTCTTCATATCGCTTTCACTTGTTTTTTTCAATATCTGCTTGACGAGTTTCTTGAGCCAATCCTCTTTCAAATTCAAGGCACTCATCACATCTTCAAACGAAAACTTTTCGCGGTACATCAGCACCACATTAAGCTGGAGCGGAGTGAGAAGCAGTTTTTCGAACCGCTTAATAAATTTATATGTTAATGAATGCGGCAACAGCTCATCTTCATAATAAGCCGCATGTTCAATCCTGCGCATGATGGGATATTTCGCAAGATAACCATTGGCAATAAGTGCAGCATACACCCGGCACATTATGGCAGCATATTCTTCCGAAGTTTTCGTTTTGGGAATAAACACAAGGTGTCTGTCGCAATTCATATTTTCAAAACAAAGGGTTTCCGAATTCATATTGCCAAAAGTAATACTATTAATTGATGAACGACGAATATATATTTTATTATTCCCGCTTCATTTCTTTTATCTACTTTTATGGTATCGGATTTTGAGTAGTAATCTTTAAATAATAATATCATGAAAAAACTTTACTTAATTATTACATTAACATTAGCAATAACAATTGTAAAAGCTCAGTGGACTGCTGTCAATACAGGTTTAACAAGTCTTACTGTTTATACTTTAGAATCAGATGGTACAAATATTTTTGCTGGAACTAATGGTGGCGTGTTTTTATCTACTAATAATGGAGGAACTTGGTCACCTGTGAATTCAGGAATAACATTAACTAATCTAACAATTAATACAATCGCAATAAGTGGCACAAACATTTTCATAGGGACTTTATCTGGCGGAATATTTTTGTCTACTAATAATGGAGCCAACTGGACTGCAATAAATAATGGCTTAACAACTCTTAATGTTTGGTCATTAGCAATTAATGGAGCAAATATTTTTGCAGGAACAGCCGGAGGTGGTGTCTTTTTATCAACAGATAATGGAGGTACTTGGACAGCTATAAACACAGGATTAAATACTGCTTATAATGTTACTTCATTTGCAATAAGCGGAACAAACATTTTTGCAGGAATTGTTGGAGGAGGCATCTTTTTATCTACTAATAATGGAAATAGCTGGTCTGCCGTTAACACCGGATTGACAACTACCTGGATACATTCGCTAATTATAAGTGGAACGAAAATTTATGCAGGTACTGATTTAGGAGCATTTTTATCCACTAATAATGGAGGCAATTGGATTCTATTGAATTCAGGATTTGGAACCTTTAGTACTTCTATAACTTCTATGGTATTAAATGGGACAAATATCATGAGTGGAGTTTATTATAATGGAGTTTATTTGTCAACAAATAGTGGAAACACTTGGCTTCAAGAGAATTCAGGATTGACAGACACCCTTGTTAATACATTAGCTATAAGCGGAACGCAGATTTTTGCAGGGACAAATGGTGGTGTGTTTACACGTCCATTATCTGAACTCACAGGAATAGAAGAAGTGCAAATCAATTCAAATCTTTCCATCTCTCCCAATCCATTCTATTCCTTCACAACAATTACTTTTTCTGAAGAACAAAAAAATACCCAGCTAAAAATAACGGATATACTTGGCAACACTATTCAGCAAACAATAATAAACGGCAAACAATCAACAATAGATTTGAGCGGTGCAGCCAAAGGAATTTATTTTGCAGAGATAATTGATGCCAATAAAAATGCAGTGAATAAGAAAATAGTGGTGCAGTAAATAATATTTATGAAAACAAAATTATTCCTTTTTACAGTTATCCTTAGTATAGTGTCGGCAAACAAAAGCAATGCCCAGACAGCTTATATCAGCAATTACAACGACAGTACTGTTTCGGTAATTGATGTTATCACCCATACTGTAT
>CAIQBY010000151.1 GCA_903870175.1 uncultured Bacteroidota bacterium | reverse complement strand
TCCTTGTCTTTTCTTGTAGAAAAGAAATAGGAAAGCCATTTTGGGATACTCAGATTATAGCCCCTTTGGTAAAGGGGACGCTTGATATTAATAACCTTTTGCCTGATTCTATTTTGCAGGCAAATGCTGATAGTTCATTAAAGATTGTATATAATAATAATATATACTCTTTAACTATGGATACTATTTTTAGGATTCCAGACACAACTGTTTTTCAAAAGTATAGCCTTCCCGTTCAACAGACATTAGCGCCTGGAACTTCTTTTTTGCCTAATACAATTACAAATACAACTTACCAACTGCCGGATGTCGAACTCAGGACATTAATAATAAAATCGGGGAAAGTTAGATATGCCATTGAAAATAAGATTCACGAAATTGTTGATTTTGTTTACAGTATTCCAAGCGCAACATTAAACGGCACAAGGTTTTCAATTAGTGTTTCAGTTCCTGCTGCAGTTGGAAATACACCGGGTGTATTTAATCAGGTGTATGACTTATCCGGTTACACCATTGATTTAACTGGGCAATTACATAATCAGGTAAATACTATTTACACCCAATCAAGCATTACAATTAACCCTTTAGCAACAAGCTCTGTGGTGGTTAATCCTCAAGATAGTCTTGTAATAACAAATAAATTTTTCGATATTATTCCATATTATGCCAAAGGATATTTCGGGCAAAATACTTTTAATATAGGTCATGCGGAAAGTAATTTTAGTTTATTTAAAAGAATCGTTGGCGGTTCTTTACAACTTCAAAATGTGAATGTGAATTTTAAAGTAGAGAACCCAATTGGTATGGATGCAAGAATGAATATAAATTATTTAAAATCCATTAATACTCGTACTAATGATTCTTTTACCCTGAATGCACCATCTTTAATTGGACCCGCAATAAATATTAACAGGGCATCGGAAAATTATCCTGTAGATTATCCAACTTATGCTAATTTTCCATTGAATAGCGGTAATTCGAACATTATTGGCTTTGTAGATAATCTGCCTGATAAACTGGATTATTCGTTGAAAATTATTACAAATCCACTCGGGAATTTATCAGGGTCTAATGATTTTATTTATTCTGATAAATTACTCAATGTATCAATGAATATGGAAATTCCACTTTCTTTGATTGCAAATAACTTAACTTTGGTTGATACTCTGAATTTAAATGTATCATCTAATAATGGAACCCAAAATATTCATAGTGGTACCATTACATTGTTTGCAAATAATGGCTTTCCATTTACTGCGTCAATGCAAATATATTTGTTGAATGACCATAACACTGCAGTAGATTCCATATTCGGATACACAAATACAATTGATGAAGCCCCTATAAATTCAAGTCTTCGGGCTACTTCACAAAAACTGACCAAGATTGTTATTCCGATGAGTGAAAGTAAAATGAATGCACTTTATGCTACAAAAAAGCTGGCGGTAAAGGTCAAATTCAATACCAGCTCTCAACCAAGTTACATCAAAATTTACAGTGATTATAAATTAGATGTTAATCTTGTAGGGGATATTAATTATACAGTTC
>CAIQBY010000150.1 GCA_903870175.1 uncultured Bacteroidota bacterium | reverse complement strand
TTTCAGGAAGAAAAATATTTATAAAGTTGTTTAATGATTTGCTCATCTTTCGGCCGTCAATACCGGGAACAAGCATAGTCTGTTCATTCACTTTTCCTTCCGGAACAATAAAAACATCTCCGAAATGATTATTAAATTTCTCTGCTATATCACGTGTCATTTCCAAATGTTGCATCTGGTCTTTGCCCACAGGCACATAATGCGCATCGTATAAAATAATATCAGCAGCCATAAGTACAGGATATGTAAAAAGACCTGCATTCACATCTGCCAGTCTTTCGGATTTATCCTTGAACGAATGGGCATTTGCAAGCATCGGAAAGGGAGTGAAACAATTCAAATACCAAGTCAATTCGCATACTTCAGGAACGTCACTTTGGCGATAAAAGATATTTTTATCAGTATCAAATCCGAAAGCAAGCCAAGCCGCAGCAACAGCCGCAGTGCTTTCCTTAATAAAATCGGCATCTTTGATGGTAGTGAGTGAATGTAAATCAGCAATAAAAAAAAGAGAATCATTGCCTGCCTGTCCGGAAAGTTCGAGAGCAGGAATTATTGCTCCCAAAATATTACCCAAATGTGGAATATTGGTACTTTGAACCCCTGTAAGTATACGCGCCATAATGATTAAACCTTTTGCTTTTTTTTGTTTCAAAGATAGGATTTATTTAAGAGATGAGGATTTAATAAATAAAAACTTGTTCGGTATTCAATATAATTAAGTAATTTAGCATTCCTTTTCGCCTAATATTTTTCGAATGAAAAAACTTTTTCTGGTTCTAAGTATGATTATCATTGGCTTCACCAATGTTTTCGCAACGCATAATCGTGCCGGAGAAATTACTTACAACCATATTTCAGGTATGACGTATGGAATAACTGTTACTACTTATACCAATACCTATAACACTTCGGCCGACAGATGTGAATTAACAGTTATTTTCTGGTCGGGTACTACATTCATTGATAGCATTATTGTTCCGAGAGTTAATGGTCTTTCAAGTGCCTGTACATACCCTGATCATGATGGAATGATGCTTACCCAACCTCAATATCCAAATACTAAATTGAATATTTATTACGGAACATTTACATTTACTGGTCCCGGCACTTACAGGATGACAATGGATGATCCTAATAGAAATGCAGGAACATGCAACATCAATAATGGAAATTCGGTGAACACTGCTTTTTCGCTTGTTTCCGAATTGGTAATAAATCCTTTTTTAGGAGATAATGATTCTCCCATATTACTTAATCTTCCACTTGATCAGGCATGTGTAGGTTTTTGTTTTTATCACAATCCGGGAGCTTATGATCCTAATGGAGACAGTTTAGCATATAGTCTGGTTCCTTGCTCCGACAGTCATGGAACAACAGTAATGCAATGGGTTTTCCCGCCAAATATGTCGCAAAGCAGTATGGATGTAAGAAGAGGAGATTTGGTGTGGTGTGCGCCCAATCAAGTATGTAATTACAATATAGCAATTTTAATAAAACAATACCGGCGTCTTCCCGGCAGTCCTGTCCGATATTATATCGGTTTTGTAGTTCGCGATATGCAGATTTCTGTGCAGAATTGTGCCAATAATCCTCCTGTAATTGCACCCATAGACGATACGTGTGTTGTTGCGGGAACTAATCTTCAGTTTAATGTATCTGCTACTGATGTTCAATATGATGTGGTATCGCTGGAGGCAAATGGCGGACCTTTCCATATTACGCCGGCCGCTGTTTTTACTTCAACTCCTACTTTAAGCACTGTTCACGGTACATTCAGCTGGTCGCCTTCCTGTGCTGAAGTTCAATTATTGCCTTATTTAGTAACGTTTAAAGCTACAGACAGTGACCCTACTACTCCATTGGTTGATTATAAATCTGTATTTATCCGAGTCATTGCGCCGGCTCCGACAAATTTAACTGCAACGCCGAGTGGAGCAAGCATTATTCTTAACTGGACTGCTTCCGCATGTCATGATACTGTGGTTGCTAATCCTCTTATCGGTTATCATATCTACCGGAAAAACAGTTGTGATCCTTTTGTTCATGGTCCTTGCGAAACAGGTTTGCCGCCCATTACCGGTTATACTTTAGTAGGAAATACAGGACCGGGAATAACCACTTTTACGGATAATAATAATGGCTCCGGACTTATTAGCGGATTTACTTATTCATATATAGTTGTTGCCTATTATTCTGACGGCTCCGAAAGTTATGCATCTACAAATGTATGTGCAATGCTTGTTCGCGATGTTCCTATTATTACAAATGTGAGTGTGATGACAACTGATGCACATACTGGAAATATGTGGATACATTGGATTAAACCGTTAGCTACACCACCTAACCTTGATACCTTTGCATTTCCTCCGCCTTATAAATATCGATTAATGAGAGCGCAGGGAATGACAGGTTCTTTAAACTTCCATCAGGTAACAGGAGCAACTTATACATATAATTCATTCTACCAGTTGACTGATACAGGATTTGTGGATACCGGATTGAATACTCTGGATTCAGGATATACGTACCGAATCGATTTTTATTATTCGGATAGTATCCTAAGAGGTTCAACCAATACGGCGTCATCCGTTTATCTATCCTCTACACCTGCCGGAAACAGAGTGAATTTAACGTGGCAGGCATTTGTTCCGTGGAGTAATTATATGTATTATATCTATAAACCTAATCCTCACGGTTCGCAAAACTTTGTATTATATGACAGTACCGTAAATATGTATTATTCGGATTCTAATGTAGTAAACAGACAAACCTTTTGTTATATTATCAGAAGTAAAGGGCAGTTTACAGATAATTCTATTCCGCATCCATTGTATAATTTGTCTGAAATAAGATGCGAAACTCCTGTGGATAAAGTTCCACCATGCCAGCCAAAATTTGGTGTTGCCAATGATTGTGGTATCTATCAGAATGTGTTGACATGGATGAATCCCAATAATTATTGTTGTCATGATGCAGTACAATATAATATATATTTTGCTCCTAATTCGGATACCGCTTTGACATTGATTTATTCAACAACGAATATGAACGACACTACCTACACGCATATCTTCAATTATGACGGAGTGGCTTCTACTGCCGGATGTTATGCGGTTACAGCTTTGGATACTGTTGGAAACGAAAGTCCGATAGTTACCAAAACATGTGTTGATAATTGCCCTGCTTATGAATTGCCGAATGTATTTACGCCTAACGGTGATGGCATGAATGATTTAGTAACGCCTTTGCCCGGCTACAGATATGTGAAAGATGTGGACATGAAAATATTTGACCGCTGGGGAGTATTAATGTATTCAACCACTAACAGAGATATTTTATGGGATGGAAAAAACTCTTCTACTAAAATGACGTGTCCTGATGGAGTTTATTTTTATATCTGCATAGTGAACGAAATACATGTGGACGGCATTACACCTCGCGTTCTCAAAGGATTTATTCAATTGCTGAAAGAAGGAGGAGCTTCTTCTCATTAGTATATGTTTTCAGGTATTATAGAAGGATTAGGTGAAGTAGTTTCTTTAAGAAAAGAAAAAAGCAATCTTCACATTACTGTCAAGTCTGATTTTACTCACGAATTAAATATTGATCAAAGTATTGCGCATAATGGCGTTTGCTTAACTGTTGTAAATATTGAAAAAGATACTTATACAGTTACTGCGATTGATGAAACACTTTCCAAAACAAATCTTGGGTTATTAAAAGCAGGTAATAAAATAAATCTGGAACGCTGTATGAAACTTGGCGACCGCCTGGATGGACATATTGTTCAAGGTCATGTGGACCAGACAGCAATTTGTACAAGTGTGCTTGAAAACAACGGCAGCTGGATATTTACATTTGAATATGATAAATCCAAAAATAATATTACTGTGGAGAAAGGCAGTATTACTGTTAATGGCGTGAGCTTAACTGTTGTAAATTCGATGAAAGATTCTTTTTCAGTTTGTATTATTCCTTATACTTTTAACCACAGTAATTTCCATACAATACATAATGGAACTGTAGTAAATCTTGAATTTGATATTGTAGGGAAGTATATCAGCAGGCTGATGGCGGAACGTTAAAACACTTCACTGGCTACTCTTCTGGTAACTTCTGAAGTTCCCATTGTGTAATAATGCAGGCAGGGAACATTGGCTTTAATCAATTCCTTTGATTGCTGAATACACCACTCTACTCCTACTTCTTTTGCCTGTTCGTCTGTTTTACATTTTTCTATCTGTTCCAATAATGGCTGAGGAATATCTATCTTGAATATTTTTGATAATGCAGTAGCTTGTTTTTTGGATGTCATTATTTTTAATCCGGGAATGATGGGCACTGTGATTCCCATATCTCTGCATTTTTTCAGATAGGAAAAGTACTGTTCGTTGTCGAAGAACATTTGAGTAACTATGTATTCGGCACCGGCATCTATTTTGTTTTTAAGGTGTTTCATATCCGAAATCATGTTGGGTGCTTCGAAATGTTTTTCGGGATAACCTGCTACTCCAATGCAGAAGTTTGTAGGAGCTACATCTGCCAAATCATTTTCCATGTACCTGCCATGATTCATTTGTGTTATTTGTTTTACAAGGTCGATGGCGTAATGATGTCCGTTGGGCTCTGGAACAAATTCGGGTTCGCTTTTAATGGAATCTCCGCGAAGCGCAAGTACGTTATCTATACCAAGGAATTGTAAATCTATGAGTGCATTTTCGGTTTCTTCGCGACTGAATCCTCCGCAGATGATATGAGGAACGGTGTCGACATGGTATTTATTAATTATTGCTGCACAGATGCCGACTGTGCCTGGACGTTTGCGTATGCTTACCTTTTCGAGGTAACCTCCTTCTCGTTTTTTATATAGATATTCTTCGCGGTGATAGGTTACATCTACAAATGAGGGTTTGAATTCCATCAATGGGTCGATGCCGTCGAAGATTGATTGTATGCTTTTTCCTTTTAAGGGTGGGAGTATTTCAATGGAAAATAGAGTTGATTTGGCTTTATTAATGTGCTCAATTACTTTCATGTTTGATTTTTAATGGGTAGCAAAAGTAAGAAAGAAAACTGTAAACACGATTATTCGCTGAAAAATAGTAATTTCGCATCCCTTTAAAGATAGGATATTAGAATGGAGAACATCAGAAATTTTTGCATCATTGCGCATATTGATCATGGAAAGAGTACGCTTGCTGACCGGCTTTTGGAATATACCAATACCATAAGCAAGCGTGATATGCAGGCGCAGGTGCTTGATGATATGGACCTTGAGAAGGAGCGTGGGATTACCATCAAGAGTCATGCTATTCAAATGGATTATGAACTGGATGGCAAAAAATATGTTTTGAATTTGATTGATACTCC
>CAIQBY010000149.1 GCA_903870175.1 uncultured Bacteroidota bacterium | reverse complement strand
CCGGATAAGAGTTATACCAATTTATATCAGACAAAACTTTCTGTGAAACTTGGCGAAGGAGGGATAAATAAAGGTTTCATTGCTCCCGCCTCCTTTCAAAGAGGAATAAATGCCCTGAAAATTTATAAAGAAACTATCACAAATTATAATGTTGAAAAGGTGTTTGCCTTCGCAACTTCTGCAATAAGAACAGCTACCAATGGCATTGAATTTACTGAGAAAGTAAAACAGGAAACAGGTTTTGAAGTAGAGATAATTACAGGTGAAAGAGAAGCAGAATTAATTTATTATGGAGTTTGCGAAGCAGTAAATTTAGGTGAAGAACTTTCATTGATTATTGATATTGGCGGCGGAAGCACAGAATTTATTATTGCAAACAAAGACAAAATATTCTGGAAACAAAGTTTTCTTCTTGGCGCTTCACGTTTGCTCGAGAAGTTTAAACCTTCGGATCCTATTACTGATATTGAAATTCAGCAACTAACAGATTATTTGAATTCGCATTTACAACCTCTTTATGAAGCGGTAAAATTATTTCCTATAACAGAACTTATTGGTTCTTCAGGTTCTTTCGATTCGCTGGCAGAAATGATTGCTCATCGTTTTTATACTCCTGAAATATTAAAAGATAAAACCGAATACACTTTTAATTTGAGTGATTACAAAGTGATTTATGAAAACGTAATTAAATCAAATAAGGAGGAAAGAACAAAGATGAAAGGTTTGATTGAAATGCGAATTGATATGATTGTAATTTCTACAATTATTGTTCAGTTTATACTTACTTCTTTCAATATAAAAAAAATGCGTTTATCAACTTATTCATTGAAAGAAGGAACACTTTCTGAAATTATAAATGGTAAGGATAACAAATGAAAATTATTTTACAAATTTCTGTAAATATAGATTTGTAAATTTGCCACGTGTTACCCTTATGGAACATGAAACTTTTTAACTTGAAACTTTAAACATATTTATGGCAAAGCTTTTAATTATTGATGATGAAAAGAGTATTCGCAGAACATTACGCGAAATACTGGAATACGAAAAGTATCTGGTAGACGAGGCTGCTGACGGCATTGAAGGTATTGCAATGATTCAAAAGAACAAATACGATGTTGTGCTCTGTGATATTAAAATGCCAAAAATGGATGGCATTGAAGTGCTTGATAAAATAATGCAAATGTCTCCTGAAACAGCAGTTGTAATGGTTTCAGGGCACGGTAATATTGAAACAGCCGTAGAAGCGGTGAAGAAAGGGGCTTTTGATTTTATAGCAAAGCCATTAGACTTGAATCGTCTGTTGGTAACCATTCGCAATGCGATGGATAAAACAACATTAGTATTGGAAACAAAAGTTTTGAAGAAAAAAGTTAACAAAACTTTTGATATGATTGGTGCTTCAAAAGCAATTGTTCAGATTCAGGAAATGATTGAACGTGTTGCTCCTACTGATGCCCGGGTATTGATAACAGGGGCCAACGGAAGCGGGAAGGAATTAGTGGCGCGATGGCTTCACGAAAAAAGCAATCGTTCGAGTGCTCCATTAATAGAAGTTAATTGCGCAGCGATACCAAGTGAATTAATAGAATCAGAATTATTCGGTCATGAAAAAGGCGCATTTACTTCGGCGATTAGCCAAAGAAAAGGGAAGTTTGAACAGGCCGAAGGAGGAACGATATTTTTAGATGAAATAGGCGACATGAGTCTTTCGGCACAGGCAAAGGTTTTGCGGGCATTGCAGGAAAATAAAATTACCAGGGTAGGTGGTGAAAAAGAAATTAAAGTGAATGTAAGAATCATTGCAGCCACTAATAAAGATTTGCGCAAAGAAATAGAAAATGGTAATTTCCGTGAAGATTTATATCATCGTTTGTCTGTTATTTTAATTCACGTTCCTTCGCTAAATGAAAGGAAGGAAGATATTCCTTTGCTGGCCGAACATTTTTTAAATTTAATTTGTCAGGACCATGGCATGCCGACAAAAACATTTACCAAGGAAGCAATCAAGGAACTTCAAAAAATTAACTGGACCGGTAATATTCGTGAATTCAGGAACGTGGTGGAACGTCTGATTATCCTGTGTGATAAAACAATTACAGATAAGGATGTGATTGCGTATGCACGTCCTCTGAAAGAATAATTCAGGCAAATATTGGTTTGTTAAAATCTGAATTTCCTACTTCTATTCATAAATTAAAAGATAGTTAAAGTCCTAATTCTTTCATTAATCAATTTTTTTAGTCAATAAAAAATTTTATCGTAATTGAAAAGAGAATTCTACTTTGGGCTGAAACTCGTGTTTTGATTGAAAGGGGAATTCTACTTTGGGTTGAAACTCGAGTTTTGACTGAAAGGAGAATTCTACTTTGGGTTGAAACTCAAGTTTTGACTGAATTGAGAATTCTACTTTGGGCTGAAACTCGAGTTTCAACCCAAAGTAGAATTCCCTTTCCCATCAAAACAACTTTTCCAACCCTTTCTAAACCAATAAATCGATTTAAAGGTGATTTAATGACTGATAATTTATTTAAAGTGTTTTTGAATTTCAGGAGAACAATTGATTTTAAGATGATTTTCACTGAAAAAAGATAAATTACCTAATGAGTAATCAAACCTGCCCTTTCTTTTCTGTTAAAATCATTAATTAATAATGTGTACCAAAATACTCCAACGATATACATTCCTGCGGTTATCCAAAAAATATTTACATACGCAACATTCAAATGCCGAAGTAAGCCGAACCCGATTGCGCTAAAATATGCTGAACCTGACCAGATAGCTGAAGTTAATCCGCTAACCATCTCACGATTTCTTTCGCCAACATATTTCATTGTTATTTCCGATGTCATCGGAACTGCCGTACTCATCAATGGTTGGCGCAATAAATAAAACAATGCAGCTATATAAACTGAAAAAAACAATGTGTTATAATATTGAGTAGTTGCCATCATTATCAGGCAAAATATTGCAGATAATTGTGTCCGGGAAACTGCCTTTTTATAACCGTATTTGTCTTTTATTTTTGGAACATAAATGGCGACAATAGTTACTAAAACAGCAGTAGTAAAATTAAGAAAAGAGAAAACAGACGTACTCATATTATGAACATTTGAGAAAAACAAACTCATGAAAGGGATAGTAAAACCGGCACCTATAGCAATAATTGTAGTTGGAATTAATGCACGACTTATTATACTCCAGTCGTATTCTCTGAGGTCGCTTCTTTTTTCATTAATAACAGGAATGTGTTCGTTTTTATTTATTCGCATGACAAAATAAACTCCTGTAAAACCCATTAATGAAATTGCGAATAACAAATTCTGTTCACTGAATACAACTTTATTTATGCCGTTAAATACTGCTACCAGCAGACTTCCGACAATACTTGCAATACTCCATGTTGCAAAATTTAATGTAATAGCCAATGTTTGCAGATGTTTCGGAGCATTCCTTAATATATAAGGCAAAATTGGAATTTGAATAAATGTGTAAGCTGTACCCCACAATAAATGTGAAACCAAAACCAATCCGCTTAAATGAAAATGAACACCGACTAAAATTAATAATGCAAACAACGGAACACCAATGGCTGCAATATAAAACATCGGTACTATTTTTCTTCCTTTAATATACATCCCCAGAAAAAGTGCCAATGCAAGCATTCCAAGATAACGGTAAGACGTAAAGTGCGCATATTGAGCATCGCTGAATCCCTCTACTTTCATATATAAAGGAAGAATGGTAATAAAAGTAACATTGATTATCTGAACAAATAATTCGACTACCACCAAATTATGAAAAGATTTATCCAGCTGCAAATAGTCCTTAATAGTGCTTAACATCTCTACTCTCCTACTCTATCTTTTATGTAATTTAATATGTCTGTTTCATTGCCGGGTTCAAACCATTTTATTTCTTCGTCCCTCCTAAACCATGTCAGCTGACGTTTTGCGTATCTCCTTGTATTTTGTTTAATCAAATTAATTGCAGAATCAAGTTCCATTTTTCCATCCAGATAATCAAACAACTCTTTGTACCCAACTGTTTGCAATGCATTCAAGTGCTTATAGGATTTCAATTGTTTTACTTCATCAAGAAACCCATGCTTCATCATTTCATCAACACGAATATTTATTCGTTCGTATAAGTCCTCTCGCTTAGTGTTTAAGCCTATTTTAATAATATTGAAATTACGTTTCTTTATTTTTCCTTCACGAAGTGAAGAATACGTTTTGCCTGAAGTCAGACAAACTTCCAAGGCTCGTCTTATCCTTTGCGGGTTTTGCAAATCAACTTTGTAATAATAAACTTCATCCAAGCCCTTCAAAAGATTTTGTAATCCTTCAATCCCTTTCTCTTTGTATAAATCATTAATTTTATTTCTTACCTCAAAATCTGCTTCCGGAAGTTCATCAAAACCTTTACAAACAGCGTCAATGTATAATCCTGAACCACCTACTAAAATTTGAATATTATTTTCAGTAAATAATTTATCTAATAAGTTAATCGCATCTGTTTCATATTTGCCCACATTATATTCTTCTGAAATAAAATTTGAGTTAATAAAATAATGAGGGATTCCTTTCATTTCATTTGCTGATGGTTTCGCCGTCCCAATAGTCATCTCTTTGTAAAACTGCCTGGAATCAGCGGAGAGAATAGAACAATTAAATAATTTTGCTAAATAAATACTTAATGAAGTTTTACCAATTGCAGTAGGACCTGCAATTACAATAAGTGTTTTAACTGGTACCTTTTTACCACTCACCACTTAATTTTTTATTTAAAAGAGATATAATTAATCTTCCTCCGAATGTTCATCCGAGTGTTCTTCAAAGTCCGAAGCCTCCATATCATCCTCTTCTTCCATCGTTTCTTCCTCCGCTTCTTCTTCGCCTTCTACACCTTCAAGTGCGGAAATATCATCATCGTTTTTCCCCGCAACATAAGCCTCATCATCATCAAGAATTTCCTCTTCAAAATCCTCCTCTTCAACAACAGGAACAAAAAGATTTTTATTATACTGAGGAGGCGCGTCATCAACACTCTTAGCTATTCTGGGATATTTTACCGCAGCATCATCCGGCAGGATTTTTATAAGCTCCACTAACAAAGTCCAGGAAACATTCGGGTCATATACGTACACAAATTTTTGATGAGGGTCATCAATCAAAGAAGCCATTTTACATTTACTCATCTGCTTTTTTGGTGCCAACTCTTCCCTTTTTCTTTGTTTGTTTTCCGCTTCATCAACTGGTTTAAGAGTTATTTCATCACCCTTTCGCCAATAATCATCACTTATATAAAAGGAGGCATTGTGTATATTATCAAACTTTATTGACTGCAAAATAATAGTATGAAATTCTTCGAAATTCTGCAAAGACTTTATTTCGATTTCGCGATATACATCTTCGTTATCTTCAAATGAAACTCTAAAACGGTAAACGGACATTTTTATATTGTTATAATGATGAGTTGATATCTTATTCTAAAAGCAAAAGTAATAATTATGTTTTGATTAAAAGAGAAATCCTTACAGCTTAATCGTAATTCCCAATTCCCTTGCTTTTTCAATCATAAACTGAAATGCCTTATCGTATTCATTGGGAATAATGCCATCCAATATTGCTTCGCGAATAGCAGCTTTAATTATTCCAACTTCTCTGCCGGCAGGGATATTAAAGGTTTTCATAATATCTTCGCCACTAATTGGTGGTTGCCAGTTTCTGATATTATCTTTTTCTTCCACCTCCTTTAATTTTTGCCTGACTAATTCAAAATTCTTTAAATATTTCTGAACTTTATATTCATTTTTTGAAGTAATATCTGCTTCGCAAAGTTTCATAAGATTATCAATATCTTCTCCCGCCTCAAATAATAATCTTCTTATGGCACTATCTGTAACTTCACTTTTAGCCAATACAATGGGTCGAAGATGAAGCAAGACAAGCTTTTGTACAAACTTCATTTTTTCATTCAAAGGAAGTTTTAGTTCAGCAAATATTTTAGGAACCATACGAGCACCTTTATCTTCATGCCCATGAAAAGTCCAGCCATTTTCAGGTTCGAAACGCTTGGTTTGTGGCTTTGCAATATCATGCAGAATAGCCGCCCACCTCAACCACAGGTCAGCAGTAGTTTTACAAATATTATCGAGGACTTCTAACGTATGATAAAAATTATCTTTATGAGATTTGCCATTTATAGTTTGTACACCGTGCAGCAACACCATTTGAGGAAATATAATTTGCAATAAACCTGTATCAAAAAGAAGTTTGAATCCAATAGAAGGAACCGGTGCAAGAATAATTTTATTCAATTCATCCGCTATTCTTTCTTTGGAAATAATTTTAATCCTTTCTTTATTTCTTGTGATACTTTTTAAAGATTCTTCTTCAATTACATAATTCAATTGAGTCGCGAATCTTATAGCGCGCATCATTCGCAAAGGGTCATCCGAATAAGTAACATCAGGATTCAATGGAGTTCTGATAATTCCATTCTCCATATCATTATAACCATTAAAAGGGTCTAATAATTCTCCATAGTTATTAGCATTTAAAGAAATTGCAAGGGCATTTATTGTAAAATCTCTTCTGTTTTGATCATCTTCCAGTGTTCCATTTTCCACTATAGGCTTGCGGCTTTCCGAGCGATAGGACTCTTTTCTTGCCCCGACAAATTCTATATCATAATCCTCATAAGCTATTTGAGCAGTACCAAAGTTTTTATACACAGTAACATGATATTGATTTCCCAGTTGTTTTGCAACCCTTTCTGCCAATTCGATTCCACTTCCAATAGCTACAATGTCAATATCCTTGCAAGAGCGATTTAAAATCAAATCCCTTACCCAGCCACCAATTACATAAGCATCAATATTCATTTCCTCAGCACATTTACTGATGATATTGAATACAGGATGCGTTAATTTTGTTTTCATAAGTTGCAAATGTAAGGCAATTGTTTTAGTAATTTTAATTTTTAGTTTTATCTTTAATAAGTTGTGAAAGTATTATTGATAATTTTGCAGGGATGAGAAAATTATTAAACGCAGAATTAGACCGGAAATCAATTGATGAATTTAAACAATCGAATAAAACACCTATAATTATTGTTCTTGATAATGTGAGGAGTTTAAATAATGTTGGTTCTGTTTTTCGCACAGCAGACGCTTTTTTATTGGAAGCTGTTTATCTTTGTGGTATAACCGGCTGTCCGCCAAATAAAGAAATTCAAAAAACAGCCTTGGGTGCAACTGAAACCGTTAATTGGAAATATTTTAAAACTACACTTGATGCGATTAATGAATTAAAACAAAATCACTATCGGGTATATTCCATTGAGCAAACTGAAAAGGCAAATATGCTTAATGATTTCATTCCTTCAACCAATCAAAAACTTGCAATTGTGTTTGGTAATGAAGTAAAAGGTGTAGAACAAGAAGTAATAGATATAAGTAACGGAGTAATTGAAATTCCACAACTGGGAACCAAACACTCACTGAATATTTCGGTGAGCGTAGGAATTGTCGTTTGGGATTTATTTAATAAACTTAACTGAAAATTATTTTTTGGGTGGAGCAGTTGTCTTATTATCCGGTGTTTTTTGAGATTCCTCTTTTTTAGGGGATTGGTTAAATGTCTTGTTGAATTTTTCGATTGAATCTGCTTGCGCCTTCTCAATTTCATAATAGTTTTTATACATTTTCTTAATCTCAAAATTAATTCTACTTGTATAACTATCATCATATTGAAACTGATTATAGATAGGGTCGAAAGTAACTTTGGCAATTGGTTTTTTTAAAACTTTTACATCCAATTTCTTTATTTCCTCAAAAATATCCAAATTAAAAGTAAAAGGGAAAGCCCCCAAATTAATTTTAGGTACATACGTATTAACCTCAAAGAACTTGGTAACATATCCTTTTTTAGAAACTTGAATTCTAAAAATTCGTTCTAATGGAAGTTTGAATGTACATTTTCCTTTATCATTAGTTTCAACTTTTAAAAATTGTTTGGTTCCTTCTAAAACTGTTACTGTGGCTCCTTCCAGGATTGGCAGTTTTTCTTCATTAACATCTGCAGCACCGGTATATCTCTTAATTGTACCCTTCATCTCGAGATAATAATCTTTTGCTTTTGCAGAATCAATAACTACAGGGGCTCTGCCGGTTTGGGAATAAGAAGAGAATGCTATAGAGAATACTAAAAGTGATATCAATGATATCCTGCTAAAGATTTTTCTTTTATTCATTTTTATTTAATTAAGTTAACACAAAAATATAATTTAATAACTAAGTTATTATTTTAAAAACATTTAAATATGAACATAGATATAAACATTATGCAACTATTATTAATTTACATTCTAAATCCGTTTTTTTAGTTAATCCCAATTATCATTCCAAATTCAGTTGGAGTAATTGTCTTTAGGGTATTAAATTTTATTTTTTAAGATTGGCTTTTACACTGCTGTTGTATTTTTTTGTCGAATCAAGTTGTGCCTGCTCCATTTCAAAGTAATTTTTATATAATTGTTTACTAGCCAAATTAACTTCCGAAGAATATATATCATCGTATTCAAAACGTTTATTGTCAGGGGCGAAAAACACTTTTCCTATCGGCTTTTTCAAAACAGAAACATCCATATTTTTTATTTCTTCGAAAATATCGAGGCTGAAATTGAACTCGTATTTTCCGAAATTAGCTTTTGGCAACACTGTCTTTACTTCGAAAAATTTACTTACAAAACCGTTTTTTGAAACTTGTATTTTAAAGATATGCTCCAACGGAAGTCTGAAATCACATTTCCCTTTCGAATTGGTTTCCAGTTTCAAATATTCTTTTGAGCCTTCAAAAATGGTAATCGTAGCTGCTTCCACTGGTGGCAGTTTGTCTTCATCAATATCTGCCGCTGCTACATATCTTTGAATAGTACCTATCATTTCGAGATAATAATCATTGTAATGTGAAGAATCAATAATAGCTGGAGGCTGTTTACCTATTTGGGAGAAACTGGGGAATGCGACATTTAGAATTAAAAACAATACAAAATTAATTGTTATTACGATAAATTTTTTATTCATTGCTTAAAGATTTATGTAAATACAAAACTAAGTAGATATAATTACCGCTTTCGGTATTATATTTATAGATATTAACAAAAAAGAGTTCTGTATTTCTACAGAACTCTTTTCAATTAAAAAACTTATTTCTCTTTAGTTTGTCAAACCTTTGAAGTCTGCATTATCGCGGAACTTAATAAACTCAGCATCATCTTTTGCCATTTGTTTGTATGTTGCGTCTTTAGCTATAGCCGATTTCAAGTTGGAAGTAACTCCATCCGCTTTTCCCTGACGTGCACTTATAACTGCTTTTAAATATAAACCGCTTGCATCATCTTTTTCAGGAGCTGCTTCGATAGTAGTCATTGCGCCATCGTTGCTGCCATTCAATAATTTGCCAAGTGCAGCATTAAAAGTGTTATTGCTTCCAAAATCAGAAACTGCAGCACCGTAATTGCCATTTTGAATTTCGATTACACCCATATTATAGGTAGCTTCTGAAACTCCGGTTGCAGATTTGTATAAATCCATTGCAGCTTTACGATCTCCTCTCCAACGAGCACAAATTCCCAAGTTATTTTTCACAATTGGATTATTTGCCGAAAGACCATCTGCTTTTTTGAATTCTGCTTCTGCATCAGCAAGTTTATTTTGCATAATCAATATATAACCAACATTATTTGAAGTTCTCCAATCGCTGCCATATTTCGATTCTGCTTTTTTGTAAATAGCTAATTTAGTGTTGATGTCTTGTGTAAGTGTTGCGCCATAAAGCATTTCTTCTACTGATAAACTATCAGATGCTGAATTTAACAATGCTGTAATTTGAGCATCTGTGCGGCTGTTTTCGTCTGCATTTACAGTGATGACACTTCTGCGTAATTTCGGTAAGATTTTATCAGCAAGTTCTGCCCATGTTTTAGATAAATTTTTGATTTCTTTTTCACGTGTAGGACCATCGGAATACATGGTAAGTACTCGTAGAATTAATTCTTTGTCTTTTATTGATGATGCTTCCATAGCTTTTTTGAAACCATCCCAATCTTCAGCTGTAGTTACTGTGTTATAAAATTCTTTTGCCTCACCATTTGTGAATTTCACTTTTTTCTCTTTCGACCATTCCATCAATGATTTTACAGTTTCTTTAGCACGGTCCTGAGCAAGATTGGCATTTTTATCCAATTCGCCGTCCGGAGAAGCGTAAGCAGAAATGTTGATTCCTTTGAAGGTAAAGTTTTTTGCAATTCCATTAGTAATAAATTCCTTCATATCTTTCATCTCTTTACTGTTGATTTCGGTAGAACGAACCTGAGACTGACTGATAACGAAGAATATTTCACCTGTCATAGTACGCGGAATAGTTTTCTGAAAATTGTCTTTTGCCATCACCGGTTTTTCATCATTTCTAACCAATAATGGAGTTACTATTATTCCGTCAGCAACTTTTTTAGCTGGCAAATCTTTCTTTTTTGTTTTAACAACGCCTTGCGCTCTTAATTCCAAAGTAGCCACTTTCATTTCGGGCATATAAGCTACTTTATCCGAAGTATAATTAAAGTTGCCACCTTTGTCATAAGATATTTTCTGACCTTTAAGTTCCGATTTATCACCAACCAATACTACCGGTTTCAATGCTTTTTCGCCGCCATTGTATTTAATAACCGGAGTAACTGTTACAGCAGCTTTTTTAGGGAATATTTTTGCAGGGTAAGTGCCTGTAATTTTAATTCCAACGCTGTCGCCGTGCATTTCCATCGGGTCAGGCGTAACTTTGTAAGTTATTTTATCTGCATTTTTTACCAATTTGCCCAGTCCGTTACAGGCAGAAAAACCCACAACTGTTACTATTGCTAAAGCTAAAGATTGTACTGTTTTATTTTTCATTTTTAATTTTTGTTAGTTTTTTTAAGACTTTTAGTGTTTGTTTAAATTCTTAATAAGGTGCAAAAATAATTAAATTTTAATACATTGGATGTTTTTATTCAATTAATAACTGTTAATGTAAATGAGATTCATCATATACCCGCTCGTTATCCTTGTTGTATCTATATTACAGGATAATCAATGATTTTGAAAATAAACCGAAAAATCTCTAATGAATGGTAAAGTTGTTTGATTTGTTAAATAATCAATTGATTTCTCATTAATTTTAAATAAAGGAATAAAAAAAACTCTTTACGTTATTTGTAAAGAGTTTTTTATGATTTGAGTAGTGGCGGGACGCCACTTAATAATTACCACGAGCGAAAAACGCTCGCGGCTGCGGATTAATATTGTTCAAGTGCTTGTTTTGTCCTTGCAACTTCATTTTCCCAAGACCTAATTATTTGAAGTTGTCTTTTAATCTGTCGTTGTTTTTCGTCTGAAGTTCTTAAAAATTGAAATTCTTCTATCTCGTTTAATTCAAGTTTTTCAGAACGCAAAGACGTAACTGCATTATCATATTGATATTTCAATTTTGCTAAATCTTTTGCTCTTTTCTGTTGTGCAGCTTCTGCTTTTCTTGCATCTTCAATTCTTTCTTGCTCTTGAATTTTCGCATTCTGTTCTTCTAATTGTCTTTCTATTTTTGCTTGTTCTATAAAATAACTAAATGTTCCGTAAATAAGTAATAAGGCACTGCATACTATTATAATAATATTTCTCCTTTTTTTATTTATTTTAGATTCAACATAAGTATTGCCATCAAATGGAACTTTAGTTTCTTCATTTCGTTCTTGTTTCTTTTCTTCTTTTGGTATTGGTGGTGGTGTAGCTATAATAATATCTTTTACTAAAGCAACATGTTCTGCTTTTGTCCAGTTATCAATTCCTTCTGTCCAAATCAAAGTATCCTTGTGAATACCTTTTGTTTTTAATTCGTCATAAGAAAAAGGTCCTGTTTTTTGTCCGTTTACTGCGATGTAAAATTTATCCATTATTACCTTATTTAAATTGTGAGGAGTTTATAAGTTTAACTATTTCATTTGGTCTGTTCGGTTTTTGTTCTCCAAAGCATCTAATTTACCTTTATTATATCCGGATTTCCAACCTAATCTATAGGATAATACGGGTATTCCAATCAACACTATTAATAATATAGTAAGCATTTCCCCACTACCTAATCCTAACATCCCAATCAATACTGAATCAAAAATTGTTTTCATATGTTTTATTTTTAAAAATTATTTGTAAAAGTATAAATTATTTCAAGCACTTTACTTTTTCTTCCACACCATATATATATATATGTACTCCACCAAAAAACATCCTTTTCTCCCCTCCTTTTAGTCAATATGCTATAAAACAGCATTTTAGTTAAAATATACAGCCGTGGGAACGGTTCCCACGGTCGTTGGAACGGTTCCCACGGTAGCTGGAACGGTTCCAACGGGAACGGGAACGGTTCCCACGGTCGTTGGAACGGTTCCAACGGGAACGGGAACGGTTCCAACGGGAGTGGGAACGGTTCCAACGGGAGTGGAAACGGTTCCAACGGGAGTGGAAACGGTTCCAACGGGAGTGGGAACGGTTCTCATGGGCATGGGAACAAAATTCCTGTCTGCTTTCAAAAAATAGTTGGTTGGCGCTGCAAAAAGAAAAGACGGTTATTTAAAAGTATTTTTCCGAATTATTTTTATTTACCGCCTTTCTAATTTTAATTAACCTACTTTCGCGGCTCATAAATTAATTATTCACTAAAATAAAAATAAAAAAATGGAACACCAACCTTATTTTCCAACTGAAATAGCCAAGATACGTGCCTGGTTAGTAAATTACCGCAATCAAATTGTTATTGACGGACCGAATGTAGGATTATCGCCTGCACAAATTGCCGATGAGCAGAACCTTTGCGATATGATGATTAAAGAAATTGATGCTGCCGATGCCATGCAAACCGCTGTAATAGCCAAAAACAAGGAGCGTGACGAAATGATTGTTGCAAATATGGCAGTATTGCGCCCTGCAATACAAACGATTAAAAAAGATGGCGGTTATACCGAATCTATTGGTAAAGACCTTCGGTTAATCGGCAGCGATATAGTGATTGACAAACTTACCGTAACCACTGCTATGGTATTGGCAAAAGTGCCGACTGGCGTGGATATGAAATTCGGGCTGAACCATTGCCAAGCCGGCAATATTTACTGCAAACGCGCTAAAGAAACAGTTTTCACTTATTTCAAAACAGTTACTCATCCGCATGCAATTGATACCCGTCCGAATGTTGACCCCACCGCTCCCGAAACACGCAGTTATTATGTTTTGCTGGTGATTAACGATTTGGAAGTTGGCATTGCATCGCCTCCGCAAACTATTAATTGTTAAAGTTTTTTTAGAATTAAAAAAAAGCCTCGAAGAAATTCGAGGCTTTTTTATGCAAAAAACTAACCGTAATTATAGATTTAGAATTTAGAGATTAGAATTTAGAATTTCTCCCCGGCACTTATCCTCGTTATTCCAATATCATAAGGTTTATTAATAATATGGCTCAGGATATCGTAATGCTGCTTGTTGGCAGCGAAATCAATGGTATTAACATCAATTATTAAAATCCTCAACTCTTTCATTTGTTTGATATAATCGAAATAAGTGGTTTGGATTTTAATTAAATATTCATCAGTAATATTCTGCTCATAACTCCTGCCCCGCTTCTTTATATTGGTCTGCAACCGATTAATATCCTGATATAAATACACAAACAAATCGGGCTTGGGCAACGAATCATTAATAATCTGAAATAATCGGGAATACAAACCATATTCATCTTCTTCCAAATTAGCTTTCGCAAATATCAACGACTTCAAAAAATAATAATCAGAAATGATTTTTGGCTGAAAAATATCCTGCTTCGCAAGTTCATTTTTTAATTGCTGAAATCGCTCGGCAAGAAAAGAAAGTTCGAGAGCAAAAGCATATTTCGCAGGGTTTTCATAAAACTTTGGAAGAAAAGAATTATCGGCAAACTGCTCTAATATCAATCTCGCATTATATTCTTCAGCCAATTTGGTTGCCAGCGTTGTTTTGCCTGCACCAATATTTCCTTCGATAGTTACAAAATTATAATGTGTCATCGAGCTTTGTTACTTTTAAATTATCGGTGCAGGATATAAGCAAATCTGCAATACTTTTATTGAAAACCGGATGAATAAAATCACCTGCAATTTCAGCCATTGGTACCAACACAAACTTTCGTTCCTTAATATAAGGATGAGGAATAGTTAAATCGGCAGAATTAATTATTTCGGAATTAAAAAACAAAATATCAATATCCATCGTCCGTTCCATCCATTTTTGGTCGGTACGCACACGTCCCAATTCCGCTTCAATTTTCAATAGCTGAATTAATAAATCAAAACCGGAGAGAGTAGTATTGATACAAATTACCTGATTAAAAAAGTCGGGCTGATTAGTATTTCCCCAAGCTTTTGTGGAATAAATGCCTGATTTTTTCTGAATCTCCCCCACTCTATCTTTTATCAATTTTAAAGCTGATTCTAAATTCTGTAGTTTATCACCTTTATTTCCGCCAAGTATCAGGTAAGCAATATTCATTTCAGGCAAAGATAAAATACAGTTTCAGGTGAGTAGCTAGTTAGATAATAATCTTTTTTCTGAATCTGGCGAACAATTTCTGAGTTCTTTGAAAACCCAAAAAAGAATAAAAGAAAACATATAATCTGGATGTAGCAAGTGATTTCATTGGCTTATATTTATTTTTTATCAATTGATTAAAATACATAATTGCCTTTCGTTTATCCTCATAATACATCATCCTTATGCAATCAAACAAAATTTGTTTTAATCCATTTTCCCTTTCCCGGGTTAATTTATTATTGGCAATTAAATATTCCTTTATTTTTAATCTCAATTGAATAGCCCGTTCCCAGTTTTCCACTTTATTGGTAGAGGAAATTGACCCGCTGGTTCTTTCGTTTACAATAGTAAAAGAATTTTCCTCAAAAAAAACAGAAAGTCTGTTTTGTAATATTCTAAACATCAAATCAATTTCCTGACTGCTTATGCAATTCTCATTCCAGCTATTATTATCAACAATAATTTTTTTTCTGAATAAATTAGAACACGTACATCCCACTCTTCCAATAATCAAAGCCGTCCATTGATCGTTTGTATATACTTCAACCATGTGTTTTGAGTTCCTTCTTCGCTTTACATAAGGAGCAAATATTATATCTACATTAGGGTTTTCTTTAATGATTTGCACCTGATTTTCAATTTTTCGCGGTCGCAATTCATCATCCGAATCGAGAAATTGAAGATATTCACCTTTCGAAATTTCAACACCAGCATTTCTGGCACTGCACGCACCTTTGTTTTCCTGATTAAGTATATAAAACGGGAACGGTGAACTGTCTTTTAGCAGGTATAATTTATTCAATGTATCATCTGTCGACCCATCGTTAATACAAATTATCTCCAATTCAGTATGCGTTTGATGGAATACTGAGTACAGGCAACTATCTAAAGTTAATTCGGAATTATAACAAGGTATGATTACTGAAATTAACACGTTCAGGGTTGATTAAAATAGTTATTGGCTCGCAAATCCTTTATCAAAATTTCATTATAAAGATTTACTCCATCCTGATTCAAATGATGAGAATCGTAAAAATGAAGTTCGGAATTAAAATTAGTATTAAAAGAATAATCAAGATATTTAATTTTATATTTTTCTGCTATTTCATGAAATTCTTTTGAGTATTGATCATGCTCAACACGGCTTTTTTCTTTCGGGAAAGGAATAGTGGTCATTATCAAAGATATTCCTTGTTCTTTAATATACCGAATAGTTTTTTCCATGTATTCAGCTTGCAAAGGACTAGGCGAAGTTCTG
>CAIQBY010000148.1 GCA_903870175.1 uncultured Bacteroidota bacterium | reverse complement strand
ACTATTGAAGAGCTTCATACTGCTTTGTCGGTAGCCGATAAGGAGGATGCTGTAAGAGTAATTATTATAACAGGTTCGGGACAGAAAGCATTTGTGGCAGGAGCTGATATTGCTGAGTTTGCCAACTTTAATGTGGACGAAGGAAGAGCGTTGAGTGGGGAAGGACAGAAATTATTATTTGATTATATCCAGAATTTTTCGAAGCCTGCTATAGCTGCCATTAATGGTTTTGCGCTTGGCGGCGGACTTGAACTGGCGTTGAGCTGCCATGTTAGAGTGGCGAGCGACAATGCAAAGATGGGTTTGCCGGAAGTATCGCTTGGTGTAATACCCGGCTACGGCGGCACACAACGACTTGCACAGCTTGCAGGCAAAGGCAAAGCACTGGAAATGATACTGACTGCAGATATGATAAATGCTGAAGATGCGCATAACTGGGGACTTATAAACCATATTACAACTCAGGAAAACCTGATGGCAAAATGTGTGGAGCTTGCAAATAAAATGATAACACGCTCTCCATCAGCTATTGCTGCTGCCATTCGTTCGGTAAATGCAAATTATCGAGATGGTATAAATGGATTTGAAACAGAGATTGCGGAATTCGGGAAATGCTTTGCCACCGAAGATTTTAAAGAAGGTACATCTGCTTTTCTGGAGAAAAGAAAACCTAACTTTACGGGGAAATAAGTTTAGGGAAATCCTAAATCCTAAATCCTAAATCCTAACTTGAATCCACTTAAAAAACTTGCTTCGCAAACTGCAATCTATGGTTTACCAACGATTGTGGGGCGGCTGCTGAATTATTTACTTACTCCGATTTATACTCGTAATTTTGTTCCTGCAGAATTTGGTATCAATACTGCAGCGTATTCTTATGTTTCTTTTCTGCTTGTGTTTTTGACCTACGGAATGGAAACAACGCTGTTTCGGTTCTCACAAACTGAATCGGATAAGGCAAAAGTGTATACCACGGCATTGATTTCGCTGTTTGTAACTTCGGTTACCTTTATAATAATGGCAAATATGTTTTCGGTAAACTTAGCCGAAGCAGCTATGTTTACAGGTCATCCGGAGTATGTAGTATGGTTTGCAATAATAATAGGTACTGATGCTTTTGCAGCTATTCCGTTTGCGAAGCTTCGCGAACAAGGTAAAGCAAAGCGATTTGCGACGATAAGAACAATAAACATTAGTTTAAACCTCGGCTTGAATATATTTTTTATTCTGTTCTGCAAACATATTCACAACACGCCAACGTCAGCATTAAAGCCGCTTATCGATACTATTTATAATCCTGAAATTGGAATAGGATATATCTTTATTTCGAACCTGATAGCAAGTGTAGTAACATTATTATTGCTTTCGCCGGAAATATTCAGAGTGCGTTATGTGTTCGATTCTCATCTCTGGAAACTGATGATGCGGTATTCAATGCCTCTGTTAATAGCAGGTCTGGCAGGTATGGTGAACGAAACACTTGATAGAATATTACTGTCACATCTCCTGCCGGAAAAGGTGGCGATGATACAGACAGGCATATATGGTGCGTGTTATAAGATATCCATCATAATGACAATTTTTGTACAAACCTTTCGATTCGCGGCAGAGCCGTTCTTTTTCAATCATTCAAAAGAAAAAGATTCTAAGAAAACATACGCGGAGGTGATGAATTATTTTGTGATTATATGTTCATTGATATTTCTTGGAACAATGATGAACATGGATTGGATACAATATTTTGTGGGGAAAGATTATCGCGAAGGATT
>CAIQBY010000147.1 GCA_903870175.1 uncultured Bacteroidota bacterium | reverse complement strand
GGCAAGGAAATTAAAAATGCAGAATTAATACTTAAAAATGAGAAAAGTGTAAACCTTGATATGAGCGGCTATGCCAAGGGTGTGTATTTAGTACAAATAACAGATGCAAATAAAAATGATGTGAATAGGAGGATAATTGTCAATTGTTAATTATCCATTTTCAATTAAAAAGAAAAGCTCTTTGCTGAAATGTGAAGAGTTTTTTGTTTTAAAAGAGAGAGAAGGGAAATAACGTATCTTTGTAAAAAAAAAAACTAAACTTAATGTTACATAAAAAAGAGTTTACAAAAAGTTTAGACAAATTGGGTCTTGAGCGGTTGAGGGTTAAAATGGTAATAAACAAAGGGGAATTGAGTGATTTGGTTTTTCAATACGAAAGTTTTATTAATGGTCATTGGGAAGAAATAGTAAGGTATGATATAGCACATGGTTTTTTTCATAGAGATTTTATTAATGCAAAAGGAGAAAAAGAAAAAGTAAGAATAGAAATACAAGATTTAAAAACAGCAGCTACTTTTGCAGAACAAGACATTAAAGATAAGTGGGAATTTTATAAATCAAAATATATTAAAACAATTAAAAAGAAATAAAATGACAAATAAAGAAACCGTAATAAAAAACATTGAATTGACTTTTGATTTTGTAAGACAGATAATTGATAATCCTGAAATTGCAGAACAACTGCCTGATAAATGTGATATTGATTTTATTGAAAAAGACTTCTCGGCTATATCAGAAAAAGAATTAAGTAAAAAACATTTAGTAAAAGTTAATCATACTTTTGAAGTAGTAAAAAATAAGAAAGCCAGACAATCAAAAGCAATTTCAAAATAAACTTAAGCGATTATTTTAGCTGTTCCCAAAAAACTCTTTACAAAAACGTAAAGAGTTTTTTTATACCCTACACTACACAAACAAAGTAACCTTTATTAAGAACTCCACACTTTTCCTGTGCCATCAATCTTTTTTAGTTAGTTTTGAAGCATAAATGGAAACCTATCCTTGAAACAACTCATCCACCGAATACGATTCTTGAAAACAAAAAAAGGAATAAGTAGTATTGCAGCAGTATTGCTTTGTAGTTGGTTTTGGTTTTGTTTGCCGTCGCACCTCTTCACACACCAGACAAGTACAGTGCTCGAAGACAAAGACGGCAAACTGCTGGCAGCAAGGATTGCTGATGACGGACAATGGCGATTCCCTACCACCAAACGTATTCCTGCCAAGTTTATAGCAAGCATAATTCAGTTCGAAGACCGCGAATATTTCAGTCATCATGGTTTTAATCCAGCAGCATTTGCACGTGCCATTTATCAAAATATAAAAGCGCGAAGAATTGTAAGCGGCGGAAGTACACTATCCATGCAGGTTGTCCGCCTGTCACGAAAAGGCAAGAGCAGAACGTTTATGGAAAAGTCGATTGAAATAATATTGGCAACACGACTGGAACTTACCTATTCCAAATTCGAAATACTTACGCTATATGCTTCCAATGCACCTTTCGGAAGTAATATTGTCGGTATAGATGCAGCATCGTGGCGCTATTTCGGACGGGAAGCAGAAAAAATATCATGGGCTGAAGCCGCTACACTTGCCATATTGCCTAATGCTCCGAGCTTAATCTATCCTGGGAAAAATCAGGAACATCTTCGTGCAAAACGCAATCGGTTGCTCGACCAGTTGCTAAAAGCTAAAATAATAGATAAGGAAACATGTGACCTGAGCAAGCAGGAACCATTGCCGGGCAAGCCGTATGCCATTCCGCAAATTGCTCCTCACCTGCTCCAACGCGCCGTGAAAGAAGGATACAATGGCAAGCGCGTACTTTCCACCATTGACGGAAATTTACAGGCAAGGCTCAATGAAATTATTGAGAATCATCACAAGATATTAAAGGCAAATGAAATTCATAATGCCTGTGCAATTGTACTTGATGTGAATACAGGCAATGTGCTGGCGTATGTTGGAAATACTGACAACACAGGCAAACCGGAATACCAGTCGGATGTGGATGTGATAACTGCACCGCGGAGTACAGGCAGTATTCTCAAACCGTTTTTATTTGCTTCTATGCTCAACGACGGCGACTTGCTCACTACGACGCTTATTCCGGACATACCAACACAGATTGCAGGTTATGCTCCGCAAAATTACAATCTTACTTACGATGGAGGTGTACCTGCAAAACGTGCATTGGCTCGCAGTTTAAACATCCCGGCTGTTAGAATGCTGCAAAGTTATGGCATTGAAAAGTTCAATTTTAATTTGAAAAGAATTGGAATGACCACACTAAATAATACGCCCGAACATTATGGATTATCAATAATACTGGGAGGCGCAGAAGGTAAGCTCTGGGATGTAACAGGTATGTATGCAAGCATGGCACGCACTTTAAATCATTATACCACCTACAATGGAAAGTATACTACAGATGATTATCATCCTCCGACTTACATAGATAAATCCGTAGGCAAAAAGAAAAAAGAAAAAGTAAACTTAAGCGAAACATCCTATTTTGATGCAGCTTCTATTTATTTGACATTTGAAGCAATGGTTGAAGTATCGCGCCCTGATGAAGAATCGGGCTGGAGGCAATATACATCGGCAAGTAAAGTGGCATGGAAAACAGGGACAAGTTTTGGTTATCGTGATGGTTGGGCAGTGGGTGTAACTCCTAAATATGTGGTAGGCGTCTGGGTAGGAAACTCGGATGGAGAAGGGCGCCCGGGCTTAGTCGGAATTCAAACTGCCGCCCCAGTTTTGTTTGCTATATTCAGTTTTCTGAAACCGGGCAAATGGTTTTCGCAGCCGTATGATGAAATGGAGAAAGTGCCTGTATGCCATCAAAGCGGATGCAGAGCTACTGAAATCTGCGAACCGATTGATACTATATGGATACAGAAATCAGGAATACATTCTGCCCCATGCAAATATCATCGGCTGATACATTTGGATGCAAGCGGAAAGTACCGTGTAAACAGCAATTGCGAAGATGTAAATAAGATGCAGCATCAAAGTTGGTTTGTACTGCCGCCGGTTATGGAATGGTATTATAAATCAAAGAACTCCTCTTACAAGGAACTGCCGCCGCTTCGTCCGGGCTGTGAAACCAATGGGTTGAGTGTGATGGAAATAATTTACCCAAAACAGTTCAGCAAAATATATGTACCTATTGAGCTGGATGGAAAGATGGGGAAAACAGTTTTTCAGGTTGCACATCGCAAAACAAATACTATTATTTACTGGCATCTTGATGGAGTATATATTGGCAGCACACAAAACATTCATCAGATGGAACTGGCTCCCGATGAAGGAACACATACCCTTACATTAGTTGATCAGGAAGGTGAATCGATAACACAACAATTTGAAATTATCAGTAAGAAAAAATAAAAGGCAGGAGCTTATCTTTTTAATGTCTCTTAAAAAAGCTCCATATTTCTTCACTGGCATTCATATTCCGGGAAGTAATACCAATCCATCTTTCGGGTAAATAGCCATAGCCGCCAGGCCATGTATGTCCGCCATTAGCAACGATAATACTTATTACTTCAGTATTATTACTTTCGTTTTTATAAGTTGTTTTAGTAATTGTTGTTCCGTCATTTGCTGAATCTGGTAGCGATATAGTAACTGGGGAAGAAGTACAGTTATTAATTTTCACCCAATGTTTAATTGTTTCCTTATGCGACAAGATAGTGCCGGCCGCTTTGCTTTTAAGTTCGCCGCCTTCAAAGGGAACCAAAGGATCACTTGTCCCTTGAATAAGCATTACAGATACAGGAAGTGAAGGTTGGCAAATTGAAGCGGATACAGTATCCATAGTTCCTGCCACTGCCGCTATTGCAGCAATCTTCCCTGAAAGTTCACATGCCAGTTTCATACTCATAAATGCACCGTTACTCATTCCTGTAACGTAAACTTTATGCTTATCTACATTATACTTTATGATAATTTCATCAATCAGATTTTTAATAAACGCTACATCATTAATACCTGCTTCGTGTGCTTTTGTATTGCGCCCATCATTCCAGCTTCTGTCAATTCCATTGGGATATACAACAATAAACTTTTCCTTTTCAGCAATTGATTCAAAGCCAGAAAGACGTTCCATTCCTAATCCTGTACCACCTTTTCCGTGCAAGGCAATCACAAGTGAATTGTTTTTTACTGCACTATAATCAGTTGGCAAATATAATATGTATGTTCTGGATGTACCATCAATATTGATTTTCTCAAAACTCTGCTTTGAAGGCTGAGCATCGAGATGCAGTTGGTTTTGCAAAAAAGAAACAACTGTAATTATGCAACAAATTAAATTTCTCATTCAATAATACTTTTAACAAAGGTAAAATATAAGTGGATAACATTTCATTTATGTCATTTTATAATAATAGTTAACCCCAAACGATTATTTGATTTTATATTGATTTATAATATAGTTTTGTCAAAGGAATATATCTCCAATGACTTGACGAAGGAAATGTATTTTAAATTTATTAAATAAATAAAACAATGAAAGTTTTGAAATTTGGCGGGACATCAGTTGGTTCTGCTGAACGCATGAAGGCACTGGGTCCATTGATAAATAACGATGTGCCGAAAATTGTTGTTCTTTCAGCAATGAGCGGAACTACAAATAATTTAGTTGAAATTGCTACTGCATTATATGCTAAGAAAAATGATAAAGCCAAATTATTAATTGATAATTTGGAAAGTAAATATAATGAAGTCATAAATAAGTTATATACAACTTCTTCTGCTCTAAGCAAAGGGAAAGGTTTGATATCATCACATTTTGATTATTTGCGCTCGTTTACCATAGATTTATTTACTGTGAATGAAGAACGGGCAATACTTGCCCAAGGTGAATTATTGTCAACTGCTTTGTTTCATTATTATTTGGAGGAAATAAATACACATTCTGTATTGCTTTCTGCGCTTAATTTTATGCGGTTAGATGAGAAAGAAGAGCCTGATATGAAATACATAGAAACCTCTTTAAGCGCTGAATTGCTCAGGCATTCTGATACTAAATTATTTATTACTCAGGGATATATTTGCCGCGATGCATTTGGAGAAATTTATAATTTAAAAAGAGGCGGAAGTGATTATACTGCTACTATAATAGGCGCTGCCATCAATGCAGAAGAAATAGAAATATGGACCGACATTGACGGAATGCATAATAACGACCCGCGAATTGTTGAAAAGACCCATCCTATATCAGAGTTGTCATTTGATGAAGCGGCAGAGTTAGCTTATTTCGGAGCGAAAATATTGCATCCTACCTGCATCCTGCCTGCACAGATGCGCAATATTCCCGTTCGATTGCTCAATACAATGCAACCGGAAGCAAAAGGAACCCTAATAAGTTCTAAAACTACAAATGACAGTATTAAGGCTGTGGCAGCTAAGGACGGGATTACTGCCATAAATATTAAATCGGGAAGGATGTTGCTTGCGTATGGTTTTTTGCGCGCTGTATTTGAAATTTTCGAACGCTACAAAACTCCGATTGATATGATTACTACTTCAGAAGTAGCCGTATCACTTACAATCGACAACACCAGGAATATTGATGCTATTGAAAAGGAGTTAAAAGAGTTTTGCAAAGTTGAAATAGACAATGACTTAACAATAGTTTGCATTGTAGGTAGTTTTGCGGCAGAAAAACAGGGTTATGCAATGCGTATTTTTGATGCATTAAAAAATATTCCAATACGAATGATTTCATATGGTGGAAGCGAAAACAATGTTTCTGTTTTGGTAGATACTAAATTAAAAAAAGATGCGCTTAATGCTTTAAATAAAGGATTATTTTAAAACTAATGTTCAAACAGGAAACAATAAATAAATTCAAAACTATTCCAACGCCTTTTTATTATTATGATTTGGAGGTGCTGAAGCAAACACTTCAACTTCTAAAAACGGAAAGTAATAAGTACAATTATATAGTACATTATGCATTAAAGGCAAATGCGAATGATGTAATATTAGATATTATTAAATCGTTTAGTATTGGAGCAGATTGTGTAAGTGGCAATGAAGTAAAAAAAGCTGTTGAATGTAATTTCCATCCAGAAGATATTGTTTTTGCCGGAGTTGGAAAGAGTGACGATGAGATTAATTACGCATTGGATAATAATATATTTTGTTTCAATTGTGAAAGTTTACAGGAACTTGAAGTAATTAATGAATTGGCTTTTGCGAAAAACAAAACTGCAGGAATCGC
>CAIQBY010000146.1 GCA_903870175.1 uncultured Bacteroidota bacterium | reverse complement strand
TTCGTCATGAAAAACGTGATGAGTTGAAGGAATATTTATTGAAGAATGATATACGAACTGATATTCATTATCCTGTGGCTCCCAATAAACAAGTGGCAATGAAAGGCATTCTGGATACTCAGCCCAGCCCAATTGCAGATTTAATTCATCAGACAACTTTAAGTTTACCGATATCCTATTTTCATACTGAACAAGATATTTTGAAAGTAATTGAAGTGATGAACAAATTTTAATGATGTCGAAATTATCTGTAATTACTATTAATTTTAATAATAAAATCGGTCTCGAAAAAACTATTCAGAGTTTGTTTTCACAGACATTTACCGACTTCGAATATATTGTAATTGATGGCGGCTCTTCGGATGGAAGTATTGATGTCATTAATAAATATTCAAACAAAATTACTTACTGGGTTTCAGAAAAAGACAATGGAATTTATGACGCACTTAATAAAGGTATTGCTAAATCTACCGGTGAATATTGTTATTTTCTTAATTCGGGAGATTATCTTTCGAATAAAGATGTGTTCTGGAATGTATTTAAAAACAAGCCTTCCGAAGATATTATTTATGGAGATGTGAGTATGGAAATGGATGGAATTATTACCGGACATAAATTGCATCCTGATAAATTATCCACTTATTATTTGCTTACCGAAGTGATTGCTCATCAAGCGCAGTTTATTAAAAGAGATTTATTTCAGAAGTTTGGGAACTATGATTTGAAGTATAAAATAGTTTCGGATTATGAATTATTTGTGAGAATGTTTTTTAAACATACTATTTCAACTAAGCATGTACCCAGTGATATTGCTGTGTTCAACTTGTCAGGATTAAGTAACAGGAAAGAGCAGCTGGCGCAGATTAATGTTGAAAGAAATACAATTCATAATATATATTTTCCGAAAGTATTGACAATGATTTATCATAGTTATGCAAAATTACTTCATTCGAAATTTTATAAGATACCTGCTGTAGCTTCTGTGGTGAAAGTGTTTCGTGGATTTGCTTTTTATTTTATTAAACCAAAGGCTAAATAATTGGGAAATAAATCAAATAAGAAAATAACTTTTGTAACTCCTACGCTTGACAGGAAGGGCTCGGAGATTGCTTTGATAAATTTGTTGAAGCATATTGATAAGTCGTTTGATGTTACTTTAATTGCAAAATATAAAGGAGTTTTGTTTGATAAAGTTTTGCCGGGAATGAAGAAACTATTTCTGTTTAATGGTAAACCAAAGCGTGATTTATTCAGCAGAATAACCGGCAGACTTGAAGTGATTATCAATACAAATAAAGTGCTTTCGAAAGAAAAAGAAACGCTGCTTTATATTAATACTATTATACTTCCTGATATTCTTGCGTATGCCGAAAAGCATAAAATACGTACCATTGTTCATCTTCATGAGCTCGAACAAATGTATAGCCAGCTTACTGAAGTGCAAATAAAACGATTGGTTACTTATCCTGATTTGATTATTGCTAATTCTGCGGCAAGTGCTGCTGTTATTGCTAAATATGGCAGAAAAGATAATGTGAAAATTTGTTATCCCTGTGTGGAGACGGATAAAATAAAGCC
>CAIQBY010000145.1 GCA_903870175.1 uncultured Bacteroidota bacterium | reverse complement strand
GTTACCATAAGGCTTTTCCCGTATTTCAGAAACAAGGATAAAGGCCATAACGGCTTCTTGTTTTATGCGATAATGGTTACTTTAGTTGGTTTTCTTCTTTGCTGGTTAGTTTTCCTGTTTTTAAAACCTCATTTAATTGAAAACAATAAAGAGAAGTCGGCATTGTTTGTGAATTATCTTTTCTATTTAATGCCATTCACTCTCTTCACTGTATTCTTTAATGTTTTTGACAGTTATTTACGTGCTTCCTACAGTTCAGTTGCCGGGTCATTCACCAAAGAATTTTTGCAGCGAATACTTATTATTTTTGTGCTTATTCTTTTTTTCTTTAATGCCATTCCTTTTTCTATATTTATTTTTCTTTATATTTCTTTCTCCTGTTTGCCCACTTTAATGCTGATATATTATATCATCAAAGAAAAAGAATGGCATGTTAAACCTGTTCGGGGATTTATAAGCAAAGAATTAAGGCAGGAGATATTGAAATTAAGTTTTTATTCCATTCTTGCAGGAGGAGCAAGTGCAATAATACTTAACATTGATGCAATAATGGTAAATAAATTTCTGGGTGAAGCAAAAACTGGAATCTATGGTATAGCACTTAACTTTGGAAGCATAATGTTAATACCGGCCCGTTCCATTTATAGAATTACTTCGAGTATTGTTGCGGAAAATTTCAAACAAAATAAGTTATCCGAAATACAAAAACTGTACATTCAAAGCTGTAATTCTCAACTTGCAATAGGCTCGTTACTATTTATTGGAATATGGGCAAATATTGACAACATCATGTTATTATTACCTCCAGCCTATGCTTCCGGGAAGTATGTTATATTGTATTTGAGTGCCGGATATTTATTTGAAATGGCTACAGGGATAAATCAAGTGATTATTGCAAATTCTCCTCTCTATAGATATGAAGCCTACTTCGTTTTTGCCACTGTTGGTTTTGTTGTTATAGCCAATTATATTTTTATACCGATTTACGGTATCACCGGTTCTGCAATTGCAACTGCGCTGACAGTCATATTAAGCAATATAATCAGATATGTATTTCTGATTATTAAATTCAAAATGCAACCCTATAATTCAAATTCATTAAAGTTGATTTTGATTACTGTTCTTGCTTTGCTTCCTAGTTTCTTTATTCCTTTTATAAACAATCTTTACCTTGATGTTGCTATAAGAAGCTGTATTGTGGGTGGTTTATTTGTGCTTCTGATTTTAAAACTGGAAGCCGCTCCGGAGTTGAATATCAAGATAAGAAAGAATATGAAGAGGTTTGTAAAGATATAAAGCCTTTACAAATATTTTTTTATTTTTCTATTACTACTCTTTTTAAATAGTAATAGTCTTTCTCCGAAAGCTTAAATATATAAACTCCGCTTTCATAATTATCTAAACTAATTATATTAAAAGCTTGATTCAATTCATTTTTATAAACTTCTTTTCCTACTATATCATAGACTTCTAATTTAACATTTCCATTTAATTTTGAAAGGTTAATATTCAATTCACCGAAAGCTGGATTTGGATAAATGGTAATATTATTTAATTCTGTATTCTCATTTATACCTTCATTTGCACAGTGGTAAATATGAATGTAAACATAACCTGTATCACAAACGGAATAACAATTATTATCACATAATAAATAGGAAACGGTATCTATTCCAATAAAATGAGGATTAGATGTATATTGAATTGTATTGTTTACTTGCAGCACAGCAGTACCATGCATGTCAGTTAATACAGTTGCATTATTTACCATAGAAGAATTTGTATTGCTGTCATTGTTTAAAATGTTAATATTTGCAGTACCTACAGTATCTCCACAACTTAGATTAATAGTAGCATTATCATTAACTGCTATTGGTTTACTTGGATTGTTATTAAATAGAGCAGGCTTTGAAAAACGAGAGCTACCAGATAAGGTAACACCCATATTTATTCCTGTACCATTCACATTACAGGCTGCTCCTGCTAAATTGGGATTATTAATTACCCCAATTATTCTATCATCGAGTGTAGTAGTATTAGTGTAAATAAAATATATTTTTCCATCAGGTCCTGTTTGTAACCCTGTAACTGTTTTTTGAATATCGGTGGAAGCAAGGTTATCAAATACTACTGTTACAGCGGATGTTGGTAAACTCAAGTCATATTGATATATTCTGCCGGCGGTAGCAGGTGAATACATCCTGTACTTTGATAAATAAAGTTTTGTTCCGTCAGGTGAAAACTCCACATCGTGCCAGCCGTTATAAACATTGGTACAACTCCCGACCGGAGTGCCTGCAATAATTGTGGAATTAGAAAGTACTCCGGTTGTTGAATTAAAATCTATAATTAAAGCCGGGTCATTTTCCACAACACTTATATAAGCTACTTTACCTGCTGCAATAGAATATTTTATTGACATGGAACTATTAAAAGTATATCCGGTGTTAAACGTATTCGCTAAAGTTATTCCACCTGCAGTAATTGAATAAACATTTATTGTTGCCGAATTATTCATCGGCACAATAATCCAATAGCTATTTCCTGCGGGATTACGTGCTACAGTATATGCTTCGGTTGAATTAGTTGTTACTAATGTATTAAGACTTGAAGCTTCCACATCACCTGTAGGTGCTGAAACAGTTCCGTTTCCAGTTAAACTCATATTTACAATGCTATAATAAAGACTTCCGGCAGTTGGAGAATTGGCATTATTGGAAAAAACATAAAAACGATTACACGAGCCGGGAACCTGAACTATATCGCCTTTTGAAGCACAGGAAGTACCGCCATTTAAACTTGTTCCATTAGGCATCGTTAAATTATGTGAATCAAAAACGCTAACTGCATCAGTATAAAACTGTACCGCTCCGGTGGTTGGATTGGATGCTATTCCGCAACCATGAAGGCTTGTTAATGATGCATGTCCGGTAACAACAGAAGGAACATTGGTAACAAAATTAAACTGGATTCCTACATTGGCAGGGCTAAAATACCAAGTGTTATTCTCCAATTGTGCAAACATGATTTGAGTAATTAAACTCAGCGAAATAAGTAATGTATTTTTCATCAGATAATAATTATATGCAATATTACGAAAATAAGCGATGTGCTTAATAATAAATAATCACTTGATTATTTGTATCTTTAATATTGTTTAGTTACATTTGTTCTGCTATAGCTCTCTTCCATACTCGCAAGCTTTATTAAAGTTGATGGCTAAAATCTACAACTTAAACGAAAAGTATTGTTTTTGGAACTGACAATATACGGAAGTTAATACAAAATTTGTTTCTTCTATTCATGGAATTTATGAAGATATCGGATTTAACCAGTAAAAAAGAGAAAGAACCGCAACCTTATTGTGGAACAATCTCCACTGGATTGCACCATGCAGTCAAACCCTTCTTTGATGTTTTGCTTCTGGTTCTGAATAAAGTGGATATCCCCGGCAACATTCCTGTTACTACCACTTTTGCACCATGGGTAGGGTCAATAGGTTCCCAGGTTTTTCCTTTATCTATGCTGTATTGCCACATATATGTAGCATCCACATATTTGCCATTTACTTTTTCGGCTGTGCACTTCAGTATTATTTCTCCTGTTGCCCGACCTAATACAGCTTCCAGTTCTTTTTTATTTACTACTCTCTTTTTGTGAACAATAAGATTCGCACCGGTAATTATGGTAACAGCATCCATTCTGTTATCTCTTGCCAGTTCGTTTATAAAATCCAAAGCACTATCCAATGTATATTTCAACTTTCTTTTAGCAGTGTTTTTTATTGTTACTTTTCCCAAGCCGCCCTGCATAATATCATCCAGTGATTTCTTATAGAAAGCAATTCTTTTATCCAGTAAATCAAGCTTTTTAAATTGTGGATTATAAAATCTGAACCTATTTAATCGTATAGCATAAGCAATAGCTTTGGCGTTAAAGTAAAATTTTTCGTCTGCCAGTTTAATTGTAAAACCTAATCTGCCTTTAATGTTATTTTGCAATATTGATAATATTATTATGCTTACCTGTTGGTGTGCTGAATATCTCATCTTAGAAGTGTTGCATATTAGTTCTTCCAATTCCATGTAGCTTTCATTAGCTTTTCTTTCTTTCTTTTTCATTGTTTAGAT
>CAIQBY010000144.1 GCA_903870175.1 uncultured Bacteroidota bacterium | reverse complement strand
GCCAGCCAAGCCATATATTCAATACCGGACTTCATTGTAGAAGCTTTTAATTCTTTTTTAATAACGTAGGAAGCAAAAATGTTTCCCATTGTTGAATCTTCCCAGCCGGGAACAACCATTGGTAAGTTACGCTCGGCGGCAGCAAGCATCCAACTGTCTTTAGGGTCTATTTCATAATATTGTTCCAAAACACCGCTATTCAACATCATGAACATATATTCATGCGGGAAATATCTTTCGCCTTTATCATCAGCATCTTTCCATATTTTATGAATGTGCTTTTGCAGTCTGCGGAAAGCTTCTTCTTCAGGAATACAAGTGTCAGTAACGCGGTTATAATGATTTTCCAACAAATCCCATTCTTCCTGCGGAGTTAAATCTCTGTAATTAGGCACTCGTTTGTAATGAGAATGAGCCACCAGATTCATAATATCTTCTTCCAGATTAGCTCCTGTGCAGGAGATGATATCTACTTTTCCCTGACGAATCATTTCTGCCAGCGACTTGCCAAGTTCTGCTGTACTCATAGCGCCGGCAAGAGTTACCATCATTTTCCCACCTTCGGTAAGGTGAGTTTCGTAACCTTTGGCTGCATCAACTAATGCTGCTGCATTAAAATGTTTATAGTGTTTTTCAATAAAATTTGAAACAGGTCCTTTTGTACTCATTATATATATGTATTAAATTAGGGTGCAAAAGTAGAAATATTTTGTGGATGAACTAATAAGAGTTTTGTATCGAAATCTATTATGGAAAGATAACTCCGGATTCAATAGGATTGGCTCCGATTACCTATGAAACAGCAATTACAGACATTATATTTATATTATTGTTATATTACGTTTATATTATTTGTTAATTAATATTGAAAACCAATCATTGCCATAATCATTAAAAAGAATATATTTGCACTGAAATTTTTAAAGCGAATACCCTACAAGAAACCTTTCCAATCGGAAAGGTTATTCCGAAACCGCTTTCATTCGGCAATAAAACAACCTAATAAATAAAATAAATTAAATTAAAGATGAAAAAACTATTATTATCAATCTTCGCGGTGGCTGTGTATGTAACTGTTAATGCTCAGTGCAACGAGCTTTTTATTTCCCAATATGTGGAAGGTAGCGGAAACGATAAAGCATTGCAAATTTACAACCCTTCCAACAGCCCAATTTATATGAATAACCTTTATCGGCTTATTCGATACAGTAACGGCCAATCAGAAGCGGCAGGAAATGTGACTCCTAATGCTGCGATAAGTTTAGGAACACATGTTATGGGACCACATGCGGTCTGGGTTATTGTGCTTGACCAGCGGGATTCTGCCGGAACGGGACAAAATGTTCCTGTTGATTATCCTTTACAGGCTTTAGCTGATACCTTTCTTTGTCCTACTTATGCAGTAAGTTATGCCATGTACTTTAATGGAAACGATGCTTTATCATTGCAGAAAACACCTGACGGCGGAACTACGTGGAATGATGTAGATATTTTCGCTGAAATTGGTGATGCAGCTATGTCATCACTTGATGGTACCGGTGGCTGGAGCAATGTGTTTCCGTATGATAATGCATTATATGAATCTGCATGGACTTATAATCACACGCTAATTAGACACCCTAATGTGATGCAGGGAGTAACTGTCAACCCGAATCCTTTTATTGTAGGGCAACAGTGGGATTCTTTACCCGAAAATACTTTTGACAGTCTGCGCACTCACGTTTGTAATTGCCCTACTACTAATGGTATTAAGGAGATTTCGAATCTTGTAAAAGTTCAAGTGTATCCTAATCCTGCCAATAATGGATATTCAACTCTTTCCTCTTCCGAAAATATTTTAAAAGTTGAGTTATATAATATTTTAGGAGAAGTGCTTCTTAATAAAGAAGGCAACAAATCGGATAAAAAGATGATTATTGATACTGGCTCCTTGCCCAAAGGAATTTATATTGTTAAAGCAACTTTTGATAAAAACAGAGTTTCAACAATTAAACTTACAGTTCAGTAATTAATATCTCCAAAGGGGTTTTGAGCCCCTTCGGAGATTTACATCTCTCTAATGACACGATTTTATATACTTATTGTTACGCTATTTGTAACTTTTTCTTCTTTTTCACAGGGCGGCAACGAAATAAAGGGAAATATTAAAGATGCAACTACAGGCGAAACAATTATTGGTGCGTCAGTGATGTATGCCGAAGGCAAAGGTGCTGTAACTGACATTAATGGAAATTTTTCTATAAAACTTGATTCTTCCGGCACATACAATCTTACTATTTCTTATGTAGGATACGAAACTCAAAAACAAAAAGTGAAAGTTGCCGGTAAACCTGTGTTCCTTAGTTTCTCATTGGCAACAACTACTTTGAATGAAGTGGAAGTGGTGGCTGATGTTGCCAGAACACGCGAAACTCCTGTTGCTTTCTCCAACGTATCTCAGCAGCAAATAGAAGAGGAACTGGGAGCAAGAGATTTGCCACTTGTTTTAAATTCTACGCCCGGCGTATATGCAACCGAGCAAGGCGGTGGCACTGGAGACTCGAGGATTAATCTTCGTGGTTTCGAGCAGAATAATATTGCTGTAATGGTAGATGGTGTGCCGATGAATGACATGGAAAATGGTCAGGTTTATTGGTCGGACTGGCTGGGATTAAAGGATATTACCAGTACCATTCAGGTTCAGCGTGGTTTGGGAGCTTCCAAACTGGCTATTCCTTCGGTAGGAGGAACTATCAACGTTATTACCAAAGGTATTGATCAGAAAATGAGTGCCGGTATAAAAGAGGAGGTTACTGATTATGGTTTATACAAAACCACGTTTGGCTATAATACCGGTCAGCTAAAAGGCGGCTGGGGAGCTACTGTTGGCGGGTCGAGAGAATATGGTACAGGCTGGGCTGATGGAACGTATGCAAATGCCTGGAGTTATTTTGCCAAAGTGCAGAAACGTTTTAAAAAACATTTGATTAGTATAAGTACTAATGGCGCGCCTCAATCGCATGGCGTTCGGTATGATTATCTGCCTGTTGCTATTTATAGCAAGTCGTTTGCTGACCACTTGGGCATAAATACGGAGCAGGCGTATGCTTCCTCCATTTATACTAATCCCGGAATTGGTGAAAGAGGCATGAAATTTAATCCTGATTGGGGAACGATAACAGGTGATGCGCTTATTAATGGTAACGAAGGTACAAGTCAGGGAAAGCCGGGATTTTTATCAAAGCCGAACAGTGGAAATATTTTTAATGAGTATGTAAATTATTATAATAAACCTTTATTTAATATTTCTCATTTCTGGAATCCTAATGAAAAGCTTACTGTCAGTACTGTTGCTTATCTTTCGATAGGCAAAGGCGGACAGACGGGATTAAAAGTATCTGCACCTACTTTGCAAACTACTACCGGTTTGATAAATGCTCAGCAGGAATATGATGATAATGCCGCTTCCTTTTCTACAATATACAGTACTACTGAACATGCTGCCACCAATTATCTGAGGATGAATAATAATAATCATTTCTGGTATGGCGGACTTTCTACCTGGAATTATAAAGCAACTAAAAACCTGAATTTAATGTTTGGGCTTGATGGCAGATATTATTATGGCGAGCATTATCAATCGGTTTATAATTTAATGGGTGCTGATTATGCGCTCGATTCAAAAAATTATAACCAGCCTGTAGGTTTGTCCATGGGCGACCCTAATCTTCAGTATGCTATGAAAAGGGAAGGCGATAAAGTAAATTATGATTATGCCTCTAAAATTTATTGGGGCGGATTATTTGCTCAGGCTGAATACAAGAAGGAAAAGTGGAGTGCCTTTATTACAGCCAGTATTTCTGATAAAGCGTATCAGCGGGTAGATTATTTTGCCAAGAAAGATTTGGAAATACCGGGCAATTATCTTCCGCAGATTGTAGGCTGGGGTGATGAATTATATTATAACAATAATCAATATCTTATTGCTTCTGCAAGAAATGGCACACATGCAACAGTGCGCGGCGACACTACTTTTGTAGGCAGCAAGTACATTGTAAATGCAACTAAGTATGATATTAATTCGCCGCAGGCAAAAAACTCATCCACCAATATGCTTTGGTATCTTGGATACACAGGCAAGGCAGGCGCAAACTATAATATTAATGACCATCAGCGAGTGTTTGTAAATGTTGGTTATATGAATATGGCGCCTCCGTTCAATAATGTTTTCGATAATTATAATCACCTGTATGCCAATATTAAAAATCAATTTGTTTATTCGGCTGAGGGTGGTTACGGCTTGAAATACAGAAGTGTGGCAGCCAACGTGAATGTATATTATACTATTTGGGACAATAAACCGTTTACCGGATATACTTCTACCGAAAATTTATATTACAATGTTCCCGGCTTGAATGCGCTGCACAAAGGAGTGGAACTTGATGTAAAATATCAGATAATTAAAAATCTGGAGTTTGACGGCATCGTTTCTCTTGGCGATTGGATAACCACTTCCGCTTCCACCGTTTATATTACCGATGCTTCGGGGAAAGTGCTCCAGACAATTGATTTCAGTGCCAAGAATGTGCACGTGGGCAATGCCGCACAGGACCAGTTATCGGGCGCACTTAGATATACTATTATTAAAGGATTATACATCAAACCGCGCTTTACTTACTTTGCCAAAAACTATGCAAACTTCAATCCTGCAACTTTAGTTGGCACCAATAAAGACCATGAATCATGGAAAATGCCGAACTATGGATTGCTTGATTTTGTAGTTGGCTACGGAATGAAAGTCTGGAAGATGAAATTTGATTTTACCATAGGTGTTATTAATGTATTGAACACCATTTATATTTCCGATGCACAGAATAATTATTTCAGCATGCAAAATTACGATGCTGCATCGGCAGGAGTTTTTATGGGAATGGGCAGAAGAATTAATACATCATTAAGAGTAAGTTTTTAACTTTAGATGACAGTGAAACACAAAAGTGTTAACTGAAATGATATAGGTTTTAGAATAAAAACAATGGGCGTTCTTTTTTTTATTGAATAAAATAGTTTTGGGCAGTACAGTAATTGTTAAAAAACTAAAAAGCCGATATGATAGTTATCGCTTTAGGATTATTAACACCTGCTAATCGGCTAAAAAGCGGTTACTTTGCGACTCGAAAACCTGTAAATTTGATTAAATACCTCGGTCATCATTATTGATAACCTAATAATTGAAACAAAAATACTGGTTGGCAGAACTGCAAGGCAATAAATTGAAAAAAATGTATCACTTTTCATTAATGCAAGACAATAAATTAGGTTTCGGGAGTCACCTTTCAGAAATGCAAGGTGACCGCCGTACTTTCGGGAGTCACCTTTCAGAAATGCAAGGTGACCGCCGTACTTTCGGGGACTACCTTGCAGTATCAATATCAACAACTTAGCAAATTGGCAATTATTGACAAATTAAACTGGAAGGTAACCCAAATAAAGAACCAAAGAATGTCTTCGGCAAAGCCGAAAAAAAGAAAAATGGCAGTACTTTATTCCTTTTTTTATTGTCAGAAACAAAAATAATAAGGAGTAATCTGGAAAATATAACTTGGGAAATTTTTCAAAAAGGAAGTTTAAAACAATTAAAAAAGAACAACTGTAAATAATAATAACAATAAGTAAAAACAATTAACAATTAAATTAAAAACAATTAAAAATTAAAAAAAGAAAAATGAAAAAAATCACAACAACATTATTACTTGTTTTAATAACAAGTGTAACAATTTTTGCACAGGCAGTATTGCCGATTGCGCCTTGGGGATTCACCGGTTCCGCTTTGCCTGCCACAGGTTGGGTATCT
>CAIQBY010000143.1 GCA_903870175.1 uncultured Bacteroidota bacterium | reverse complement strand
CCGGGCTTCGGTATCTTTGGTAAAAGTACTTGCAAAACATTTCTGGAAAATTTCTCCTGTCTGGGAAAATTCAACTGTAAATTTCGAAAACACTTTTTTCGGAAACACTGCCGCAGTAATCATTGGTGACCGTACCTTCGGACTCGAAAATAAATATGCTTATGCTTACGACCTTGCCGAAGAGTGGCAAAAGTTTACTCAGTTGCCTTTTGTTTTCGCCTGTTGGGTTGCCAATAAAAAGTTGCCCGATGATTTTATAAATCAGTTTAATACCGCACTGCAATTGGGGTTGGACAACCGTCCGGCATTGATTGAAGAATTGAATGCGCTGAAGAAATACAATACTGACATTTCATTTTATCTTAATTCATCAATAAAATATAATTATGATGAAGCTAAAAAGAAAGCATTAAAATTGTTTTTATCGTATTGCGAAGAATTATAATTCTTGATTAGAGCGTCATTGCGAGGATTTTTCATCCGAAGCAATCCTTATTTATTTGCGATTGCTTCGCTATGCTCGCAATGACGAACTTATTTTACGATGATTTCTCTTTCTTTCTGAAAAAATATTTATACACTTCGTAATAATAAATAATCGTACTGAAAGCATAAATAGGTGAAGTGAATTTCTGATTTAATTTCCGCTCTGGTGTTACCATAAATCGATAGCCTATATCAGCACCTACTCCAAAATATTTACAGAATTTATACTGCACAGCCACAGCCGGTTCGTACACAAAATTGAAGCTTTCCCCAAGCTTTATATTTTCGCCGTTGAGATTATATTTATAATATGCATCACCAAATCCTATTTGCAAAGGCATACTCAACGACCAGTGTTTACTGGTATAAAACACAAATTCGGCACTTGCCGAAATATAAAACAGTTTTAATTTCTCGGTCACACTGTCCTTTTTATTTTCTTTATTTACATAATAATAGTACTCATCAAAGTTGGTAGTTGGCGGATACAGCTGATTATAACCCAGCGCAAAATACAGGCGATTGTTATAATTTACACCTGCCAGAAATCCGAATATTTTCGCACGTCGATTATCTATAAAAGAATTGCGCGAATCGAAACTGAAATATATCTGAGGTTTTTGTTTCAGGCTGTATTTCATGGTATCCATCGCCGGTTGCGCTTTTATGGCAATAGTAATAGTCAGAAAACAAAGCAGAACAGTAAACGTATTTTTATTCACAGGGTAAATATAGCAATTGTATTTCTGCCATCTGATTTGTCATACGATTTGTGGCTTCACAAAAAGGACTGTTTTAAAAGTTTTTTCCAGTCTCCTAAAATTACATCAATAGACTTCTTTCATAATTCAACTGATTTTAGATTCTTCGCTTCGCTCTGAATGACAAGTTTCGCTTGTTTTGGAGAGGGGGGAGAAAAACGGCTTCGCCGTTTTTCTCCCCCCTCCTTTTATGTCCCAAAATGCCTGTCATTCAGAGCGAAGCGAAGAATCTCCTGCTTGAATTATGAAAGAAGTCTATTATACTTTTCAGTTCATTAATTTGCATTAAATTTGCCACTTATGCTGAAAGCAAAAAATCCGCTTATCTTTATTTTCATCACCGTATTTATTGATTGCCTTGGCATACGGATTATTTTCCCCGTTGCTGCAAGTATAATAGCGGAAGTGGGACGAATAAGTATTACGGAAGCGATAAGATATAGTGGCTGGATGATGGCATCGTATGCAATCATGCAATTTATTTTTTCGCCGACACTTGGAGGATTGAGTGATAGATATGGTCGCCGACCTGTGTTATTATTATCAATGATGGGCTTGGGAATTGATTATCTTTTTCTTGCATTGGCTAATACGCTTCCTCTTCTATTTCTGGGACGGATAATTGCAGGTATCTGCGGAGCGCGATTCGCAACTGGTTTTGCGTATATTGCTGATATAAGTGAGCCTGAAAAGCGAGCAGAGAATTTTGGTATTATAGGTGTTGCCATCGGATTGGGATTTACCATCGGTCCTTTTATAGGCGGTATGCTTAGCGAATATGGTACACGAGTGCCTTTTATTGCTTCCGCTATTCTGGCTTTATTAAACTGGTTGTATGGCTACTTTATTCTTCCGGAATCCCTTAAACCCGAAAACAGAAGGAAATTTGATATCCGACGTGCAAATCCTTTCGGAGCTTTTGTTCTGTTAAGAAAAAATAAAGAATTAAGAATGCTGTTTGTGGTACTGTTTTTTGTATTCATGGCAGGCCAGATAATGCCAACTATCTGGCCTTTCTACACCAAATATGTATTCAAATGGAAAGATGTTGAAATAGGATACTCACTTGCATTTGTAGGGGTGATGGTAGCTATAGTAAAAGGAGTATTAATCAAATGGTCTCAACAGAAATTCGGTGCCATGCATACAGTTTCTATCGGGTTGATGTTTTACATCCTTGCATTATCACTGTTTGCTTTTGCAAATGAGCCGTGGATGGTTTATGCCTTCACCTTTATTTATTGTTTTGGAGGTATTGCCCCTCCTACTCTTCAGGGAATTATTTCCGGGAAAATAGCTCACAACGAACAGGGAGAATTGCAGGGAATCATTAGTTCAATTCTTAGTTTATCCAACATTATTTCCCCATTGATTTTCAGTAACTTATTTTATTTATTTACTAAAGAAAATTCAACGCTTCATTTCCCTGGAGCAGCCTTTGCAGCAGCAGGCATTGTTACTTTAATAGGGCTGATGCTTTACATCAGAGAAATTAATAAAAAAGTATGTACCTAACCATAAGATTATTTTAAATTGGGCTAAACCCCAGCTGGCGCGAGTCTTTTCGATTGGTGCCGATTATTTATTGGTGTCCTCACCACTACACAAAGTACTTAACACCTACCATTATTATAAAGGATACAAGTTACTTCCAAAATTATTATTCTTTAACAAAATATATTAAATCATGGCTTGAATTTTGTTGAAATTAACTATAAAAAATACTTTTGCCATGCAATATAGAAACATCTTTTATTTCATTCCTGTGTTCAGCAGCCTTGCATTTCAAGTATCAGCTCAGACTACAGGCAATCAAAATCCCAATTATAATATCAATCAACAGGTAAATACAAATATAGGGAACAACTTTCAGATTAATAACAGCGATATATCCAATATCAATTTAGTAGCCGAAAACAATGCAGCACCAGCGCAGCAGCAGCAATATCAGATTATGCAGCAGGCACAGGCTCCCGAAATAAATAATAGTGCAGAACAGAAAGAAGACAAAAGTTTTCATCTCAATTTGAATTTCGGAAGCAATTCATTAAAAGAACATAATTTTATATCGTCACAAGCATATTCCAAAACAAAGACTACCAAGAGCAATTTTGCAAAAAGAAAATTTATGAGGAAACAACGATTTAAAAAATGGTTTCCTAAGAAGAAAATAAAATACAATACCTCCCTCTGCGGTCAGTTTTAAAATAAATAAAGAACTGCCACAAGTGTATTTACTGATGGCTGATTATAAAGAGAAAGTGGACGTGCAGGGCAAAAACAATGTATTTAGTTCCTGCTTTTTTCTTTTCTAATACTAATGAAAGTTATAATGCGGGGATTTTCCTATAATAAATCATAAAATAGACAAACAAATGATTTTATAGGATTTGAAATCTTGATATTGGTATTAATTTTGCAGAATATTATAGCTTCATTTATATACTAACCCCTTAAAATGAAGTGTTTTTAGAATAATTAATATTTCTATTGACAACTATCAATAGAAATGGTGCTCAATATCAATTTTCCATTTAAAGATTGAAGGTAACTTTGAAACTTATATGATAATAGAATTATTAGTTACAAGCAAAGCAAAAAAGGATATTACGCCTGCCGAAATTTCGGATATTCTGGAAACATCGTATAAGTTTAATACCGAAAACGATATAACAGGTTGCCTGCTTTACCATAATGGAGAATTTATTCACCTGCTGGAAGGAGAGCAGAAAAAGGTGCAGGAACTATATTCTAAAGTTGTATTTGATAATAGACATACAGATGTGTCGAAGTTGATACAAAACCCAATAGAAAAAAGATATTTTTCGAGTTGGACTATGGCATTCAACGAAATACCTGCGATAAATTCTGCAAATATAAAAGGCTATATAAGTATTAACGATTTTAATAACTTGACCTGTTCGATGAACAGAAGTTCTACTGCACGAAACATGTTTTTGTATCTTACACAAACAATAATAACAGTGAAAGGAAAGGAAATATGACAGATTTGAATAAAGTGGAAGCCATAAAACAGATTATTGACTGCGACAAATTTGATGCGATGCCAAGTTCCATTACATTTCAGGCATCAATAAGTATGGTAACCAGCAAAGTTGCGTTTCAACAAATTACATCTGACGTTAACATTGTACTTAATAAAGAAAATAAACGGCTGGTAATAACTTTATTGAGTAACGAGATTGATGAAAAGCTGTTCCCGAAAAGATTAACAGTAAAACCGCAGGATATAGAATATATAGCTGATGAATATCTAAAGGTACTCGGTTATAATTATCTCAATAATAATATCGGCAATTTTCTATTACTTATAGCTCCAATTTAATTTTTTGTTTGATTATATATTATTTGATGCAACCTTTTTTAAGGTTTCTGCATCTTAATATAAAACAAATACTCTAATTAAATTACTATGAAAAATATACTCATCGCAATTACTCTATTCTCATTAATCTGCATTACTTATTTTTTGGAATCGAAATCCCAAAGAGATGAATTGGAGAAAGAACAATTCATAAAAAACTTAACTGCTGAAATGAATGAAACCTATCCGGATATTAATAAACCTTTAGTTTATGATTCTTTTGCAATAGCAAAAAAATAAGTTTTCAAGAATACAGGGAGCCTCTATTCCTAATAAAAGCCATTCTGATATAGCGAATATCACTTATGTAAGATAGCTAACCTCATTTTATTTTACTTTAGTCGCAAATTTTATTTCCGAAGCAAACCTTTTATGCTTTTTCATGTCGTATAAGATTATTTTTTTGCGATTATTATGAAATACGAAAAGTACAGAAGAAGGAAAAGGAATACGTTAACAGCAATTATAATAGTTTTGCTTTTTTTAATTATATCTGTTCTCTATAAACTGAAGAACGACGATGAAATGGAGAAGGAAAAAATTGAACAGTTATTAAATAAGAATCAAGATGATGTACATACATCAAAAAACATATCTCCGGATAGCACCAAACAGGCTAATAATGCTCAAAAATAAGTCTCGTGGATTCTTAGGATAAGCTTTATTCAGTATTATTTATTAGCTGCTGCTTGAATAATGTTTTTATTTCTTTCCGGTACAACCTGATTTTCAAACCATGGCAAAAGTAAGTTTTGGTTGTTTTTGAAATTATTTTAATTAGTAAAATTAATGATTTCGGATATAACCATGATTTTACATTTTTTTAATGCTTATTAAAAAAAATAATGTTATCATTGTCTGCTGAAAATTTATACTTAATGCATGAGTAGAAGAAATTACGTTTATTTAATAAAATATTTAAAGTCAGTTTTGGTATTTGCATTTATTGTAGTGTGTTTCTGCTACCATAAAATAAAAATAAAAAGTGTGGAAGAAACAGTTCTTGAATGGAATTCTAAAAAGCACATCACCCCCTCAAAAGATATTTCTCAAATCAAAATCAATCTTCAGCCAACAGTACGGTTAATTTATTGGATAAATAAACATTACTTATTTATCCTATTTCTCTTCGATAGAATTTTATTTAACGTAAAAAGCATTAATACTCCTTTTCCGGTTAGAATTACCATTTATTGACAAAATAGATACACTCTCATTTTGTTGCATAAAAAATAATACTTTAAATATGATGATATTATAAAGCTGAAAATAAAATGAGTTTTTAATCTTCTAATCATGTTTAGTTGCAAGTTGTTTTTTTCTCTAAATTTGCCAACCATCTTACGATAAAAGTTATTCATTCTGTTTATGAAAAGGTTAGAAAAATATTTATGAGAAACTACCTGTTGTTTTTTGTTTTATTTCTTCGCTTTTTATCCTCTGCACAGCAGTTACCTCAAATCAAGACAATCGTTTATGATTCATCTTCAGTAAAAGGATATCTTATGTTTATTGCCGACTATAATCTTATAGTGATGGATGGTAAAGGAGAAATGATATATTATTATCCAGCAAAAAAACTTTTGGATTTTACACTGGAACCTGATAGAAGATTATATTTTGTTACCAAAGACAATATTTTTCTAATGGATAGTATGCTGAATATAATTGATACTTATGGTTGTAAAAATGGTATTGAACACGACTCTCATGACAGGAAGTTTTTGCCTGACGGACATTTGCTGCTCTTAGGTAACGAAAAAATAAAAGTTGATTTAAATAAATATCCAAAGTGGAAAGATAAATGTGACAAGGACACAACGGGCTTTTTATCAACAGTATTGCAGGAGCAGGATGAGGAAGGAAATGTTGTGTTTGAATGGCATGCTAAAGATCATTATGATATAGAAGATGCAGATTACTTTTATGATAATAATTTTTGTCCACCGCAGTGGGCACATAGCAATTCTATAGAGTTGGATGAAGATGGCAATATATTATTGTCTTTAAGAAATTTTAATGAGATAACAAAAATCAATCGGAAGAATGGATCTATAATGTGGAGGTGGGGTGGTAAACATAATGAGTTTAAGTTCGTAAATTGCCCACAGCCATTTTACGGACAGCACAATATAAGAATGTTACCGGATGGGCATTTTACCTTATTTGATAATGGAAATAATATTAAACCACATGCTGCTAAAGCAGAGGAATTTGAACTGGATGAAGTAAATAAAATTGCTACACTTAAATGGAGCTACACTTTTGATGACCCAATGAGCAGTAATGCCAGGGGCAATGTGCAACGGCTTCCGGATGGCAATACACTTGTTAACTTCGGACTATCAGCACGAGGTAATTTAAGTTTTGTTGTTGTAAATCACGCCGGCAAAAAATTATTTCAATTGAATTATTCGCCAGCCAACACGTATAAAGTGATGAATTATACCTATCCTCCATTTAAGTTAATTCGTCCGGTAATTAACTGTTTCGATTCAGCAGGAGTTAAATATCTGGATGCAGGCGCAGGATACACGTCCTATAAATGGAATACAGGTGATTCAACAAGAGTTATAAAGGTGCTGAATGCAGGTAGTTATTCTGTATTTGTTCCATATAATGGTAAAAAAGGATATATCAGTTCAGAAAAATACATATTGTCGGATATAGAACATCCTTGCGGAGAAAAGTTAAAACAATAGAGTTTCAAAGGAAAACTTAAAATTCATTATCATTATAAATGGAAATAATACTTACTTCTTAATTAATGATAAGAAAATAAATCAGCAAGTGATTATTTTTATAAATGAACCTGTTCAATCATTTTATTTGTTTTTTATTGAGGTATTATTAATCAAAATCTATATAGCTAATTTATGACAACTTTATTTGTCAAGAACAACAGATCTGCAATTATATTTTTTATTGCTTTTTGCGTAATAACTGGTATTACCATCCAACCATTATCTGCAACGGAAATTGCAGGCAGCAAAGCTTATATACATAGTAATGATATGCAGTTGCTTGACGGTGATAATAATGAAATAAAATTGAATGGAATGAATCTTGGAGGCTGGATGTTATGGGAAGGATGGATTATGGGAGGAGGTTTTAATTCGGAAAGTAAAATTACAGAACGAATGCAAAAAGTAATGTCAAAAGATTCGTTTAATAGTTTTAGGAGTGCGTACTATAAAGATTTTATTTCAAAAAAAGATATCGAACGGATAGCCGATATTGGTTTCAATTGCGTTCGCGTTCCAATTAATTATAAAGTTTTTTTTGATATTAATGATACTGATTTTGAAAATTGTACTGATTTTGAATTAGTAGATTCTTTAATTTCATGGTGCAATGCGGTTAATATTTATGTAATTTTCGATTTACATGCACTACCTGGTGGGCAAAATAATTTATTCATTTGCGACCCTGATAGAATCAAACTTTGGAATGACCCAATAAAAAAAACAAAATCAGTTAATATTTGGTATCAAATTGCCAAAAGATATTCGCAATCTAAAATAATTGCCGGATACGATTTAATAAATGAACCTGATGCACCAAAAGGAAATGATTTGGTTAATTTATATAAAAGAATTATTGATACCATTAGAATTGCAGATAAAAATCATTTATTAATAATTGAAGGAAATAATTATGCCCGTGATTTTACCTGTTTTAATAATTTGCTGGATAATAATCAAATTTTCAGTTTCCATTATTATACATGGTTTAAAAGTAATAAAAGTAAAATTGAAACACTTGAAAATTATAATTTATTTAGTAAATCTATTGGTACGCCGATTTGGTGTGGAGAATGGGGAGAGGATAACATGAATAATCTTAAGGAAATAAAAAAAAATTTAGTTGACAAAACATATAATTTTTGTGGTAATGCTTTTTGGAGATGGAAAAAAGTAACAAAGAATAATAGATATGCTTTAAACAGCATAAATACAAGTGAGGATTGGAAAATATTTCTAAAAAATGGGGATATTAATTCCGATAAAACAATTACAAATATGGTTAATGATTTTTTAAGAGATATTAAAATTGAAAACACTACCATTAACAATGATTTGAAAATGCTTTTCACAAAAAACGATTAAATTATAAGATTATTTTAATAATGAGCAAACACAATTCAAAAATTTAAGCCATAAAAAATTTCAATTGTTAAAAAAAAGAATTCATTAATAATTATAATCAGAAGACCAGCCCTCTTATAAAATACATAACAATTAAATACTTTTGTTTCTTTCTAAATTGGAAAATAGTAATAAAAGAACTATGTTTGTACCTAAATAAAAATAGTAAAACCAATATAAATCAATAAATAATAATAACTAAATGAAAAAAAACAATTACCAAAGTAAGAAAGTAACAAGAACAAAAGTTCTGTTGACGTATTTTTCACTATTTGTTTTGTCAATAATTGGGCTCACTCAATCATTTGCACAAAGTGTTTCACAAGTATTTAATTTTACTACCGTCGGAGGGATACAGACATTTTCTGTTCCTGTAGGCGTTTCCACAATAACTATTGGCTGTTGGGGCGGCGGCGGCGGAGCAGGCGGTGCTATTAATTCTTTTCTTGGCAGTGAGGCTGCCAGTGGTGGTGGTGGTGGTGGTGCCTATGCCGAATCAACACTTACAGGTCTTATTTCGGGAACTACATATACAGTAATAGTTGGCGGCGGCGGTACAGCAGGTGCTGCAGGAAATCATAACGGCGGAAATGGAGGAACCTCTTCATTTGGTGGAACAACTATTGTAGCAGTTGGTGGAGGAGGCAGTCTTGCCGGAAACAATGGGAATTCAGGCGGCGCAGGTGGCGCAGGCGGTTTAGCATCCGCCTGTACAGGAACAATAGTATTTTCAGGTGGTGATGGATCAGCAAGTTCAGTAGGTTTGGATGGCGGCGGTGGCGGTGGCGCTGCTGGAAACGGTGGTAATGGCAGCATTGGTGGATTGCCTGCCGGTGGTGCCGGTGGTATAGGAGCTGTTACAGGCTTACCTTCTTCTCCGGGCGGTGCTGGTGGTGCCGGTGTTTATAACAGTGCTACTACTAATCCCGGTGTTATGATTGGTGGCGGTGGCGGCGGCAATGATGCTTACGCAACAGGGTTTGGTTCAAAAAGCGTTGCTGGTAGTGCCGGTGCAAACGGAGAGGTAATTATTTCCTATATAGCTCCTGCTCCGGTTATTACTTCAGTAGCAGGTAATGGCTGTGTAGGAACTACAATAACTATAACAGGAACTAACTTGATTGGTGCAAACCCAATAACAATAGGAGGTACACCTGTAGCTTCGGTTACTTCTATAATTTCTACTCAAATTGTTGCTGTTATCGCACCTGGCTCATCTGGTATTGTTTCAGTTACAACTCCAAGTGGAACAGCAACAAGTAGCGGTTCGTTTACAGTTAATCCTGCTCCTTCAGTACCTGGAAATCCAATTAGTAATTCTCCGCAATGTACTTCGCCTGGACCTGGTGTAACAATTGCAAGAACTGGTGCTCCGCCTGCAGGAATAACATGGTATTGGGAAACAACACCAACAGGAACTTCTACTGCCAATTCGGGAGGGACCTACAATGTAACCACTTCCGGAACTTATTATATTGTCGCTCAAAATAATACTACAGGCTGTTGGAGCTTGGGAACTGGAAGCACATCGGTTATTGTTAATACTTTGCCTAATGCAGCCGTAACCCCCTCTCCTACTATTGGTGCTACTGGAGTATGTTATGGTGGCAGCGGAGCATCTGATTTATTAAGTTGGGCTGCTGTTTCAAATGCAACTTCTTATGATATATATTTCGGTGCGGGCAGTCTATCGGGCACTGTTACAGCTAACGTGCCTTCTAATAGTTATCCTACAGGAACTTTATTGCCAAGTACGACTTACTTCTGGAAAGTAGTTCCAAAAAATTCCTGCGGGATTCCTACTTCAAGTCCTACAGTTTGGTCATTTACTACAGGTGCTGTTCTTTGTTATTGTGCTTCTTCTAGCAGCACTTCGGGCAGTGACGGTATTGTACAAGTGGTATTTAATACCATCAATAATTCCACAGGATTAAATTCCTATACAGATTATACCGCATCTCAATCAACCACTGTAAATAATGGTTCGACTTATCCGTTAAGTGTCTTCGTAAACACAAATACAACAAGTACGAGTACTTATACCAACTATCAGAAAGCATGGATTGACTGGAATCAAAATGGTGTTTTTGATGTTCCATCAGAAGAATATAACCTTGGAACAGTTTATAATAATGCAAATGGAAACAGCAGTTTATGTCCTTTAAATATTACTGTACCTGCTGGAGCATTAACAGGAGCAACTAGGATGAGAGTTTCGTCAAGTTATGGTCAATATTCAACTCCCTGCCAAAATGGTTTCGATGGTGAAACGGAAGATTATAAAATTATTATTGCAAATCCGGGCCCACCTACCATTACAAGTTTTGTACCAAGCACAGCCTGTCCGGGTAACTCAATTACAATCAACGGTACTAATTTATATGGTATTACCCCTTCAATGGTAACTATTGGCGGAACACCTGTAAGTTCAATTACTTCAACTACAGGAACAGTGCTTGTTGCTGTTCTCGGTTATGGTGGATCCAGTGGCACTTTTCCTGTTGTTGTAACAACTTCGGGGGGAACTGCTACAAGTTCAGGAAACATTACAATTAATCCTTCACCTACATTAACGGTTACTCCAGCATTAACGCAGTTTTGTAATCCGGGTGCAGGTGTTAGTATTACAGCTTCAGGTTCTTCAATATCTTATGCTTGGTTGCCTTCAGGTGCAGGGTTATCTGCATTAACCGGTGCTACTGTTACAGCATCACCTACTTCAACTACTACATATACTATTACAGGAACTGATGGGAATGGTTGTACTTCAACCGCAGCTACTAGAATAACTTCTGCACCATCCACTTCTGTTACTATTTCGCCTGCTGCTCCACCAACACTATGTTTGGGAAATGTTCAACCTTTAAGCCTAACAAGTACTAATGGTAATGTAACTTTTTTCAATGAAAATTTCAACAATTATTCTAACGGGTTCGCAAAAACAGGGGGTAGCGCAAGCACTGCCTGGACATTGGAGCCTGACGGGTATCAATATACTTATACTCCTGGAATATTTAGTAATCCTACTACAATAACATTTCATTCAAATGATAACTCACAATTTTATTTGACAAATGCCATTCCGCAAGGTATTGGAAATGTAACAACTTCTTTAGTTACCCCATCAATAAATACTACAGGATACTCCAATATTGTTCTAAAGTTTTATCATTATTTAGCTTGGAGCAGTGGAACTGCAAATGTTGATGTTTCTAATAACGGTGGTACTACTTGGACTACTCTTCAGTCGTATGTATCGAATCAGGGAGCCGTAAATTCATTTGCTACTGTTTCTATTAATCTAAATGCTTATATTAATCAAAGTATTTTGATAAGGTTTATATTTACTACTTCTCCTCCTTTATTTGGAGGTGCCGACTGGTGGGCTGTTGATAATGTGAGTTTATCAGGATTGCCAAATATTAATTTCTCGTGGTCACCTACTGCTACTCTTTATGATGATGCAAGTGCGACTGCAGGTTACACAACTACAAACTCTTTAGGGACATCAATATATGCTAAACCAACTACAGCTACTACTTATACCGTAAATGCTACAAATGGTTATTGCAGCAGTTCAAATAGCGTATCTATCAATGTTGGACCTGTGTTAACAGGAAGCCAGACTTTATCTGGATGTGCAGGTTTTTCGGTAACAGTAGGCACTAATGTTCATAATTCTACCGGCATTTATATTGATACTATTCCTGCTTTCGGAGGTGGCACCTGCGATAGTGTTGTTACTACAAACTTAACTGTAGGCGCATCAGTAATGCCAGGTCCTATTTCAGGAAGTACGACCGTTTGCAGCAGTACTAATCAAATATATTATATTGCTCCAGTTGCTGGCGCGACTTCTTACACATGGACGTTGCCTGGAACTTGGACTGGAACATCAGCTACTGACAGTATTACAGCAACAATAGGAACAAGTGCAGGTACAATTTTAGTTACGGCAAATACAAGCTGTGGAAGCAGTCCTGCTCAAAATTTAAGTACTTCATTGAGTGCGTCATTGCCTACTCCAGGACCTATTTCAGGAAACACAACTGTTTGTGGCGGCACACCGCAAACCTACTATATTGCTCCAGTTTCCGGCGCTACTTCATACACTTGGTCTTTGCCCGGAACCTGGTCGGGAACTTCAACTACTGATAGTATTTCTCCATCAATCGGAACAGCTGGAGGTACTATTTCCGTATTAGCAAATGGCGGATGCGGAACCAGTGCTTCCCAAACATTAACCATAGGATTTGGTAACCCGCCAGCTCAGCCATCACCAATATTAGGCGTTCATACTCTTTGTGATAGCTCTTCTACCGCTTATGCAGTAACTAATGACCTAAGCGCAACAAGTTATACATGGACCCTACCATCCGGCTGGTCAGGTATTTCAGATTCTTGTGTTATTACAGCTACAGCATCCAATACAAGCGGCGTGATAACTGTAACAGCGAACAATGGTTGCGGAGCAAGTGCGTCTGCAACAGTAAATGTAACAGGTTCTTCAATACCTGTAGTTACTGTCACTCCATTCGGGAATGTTTGTGATAACTTAAGTGCTTTTGCCTTAACAGGGGGAAGTCCTGCTGGAACAGGGGGAACATATAGCGGACAGGGTGTAAATTCAAATATGTTCGACCCAACGATAACTGGAGATGGAACCTATTATATTACCTATACTTATACTTCTGGAGCTTGTGTCAGGTCAGACTCTGCGGCTATTACTGTACAATTATGTACAGGAATTGCAACAAATTCGAACAATAATAATATCACTATTTATCCTAATCCAACTAATGGAGTAATTACTATTGAAATTGAAAACACTTATAGTTCTGAATTAATTATTTCAGTTTCTGATATTCAGGGCAGAGAAGTTTATAATACAATAGACAAGAATATTGTTGCAGGTTATTCGAAACAAATAAGTCTTGAACATTTGGCAAAAGGTATTTACTATATCAAGTTGCAAAATGGTGAACATTCAAGTTATCAGAAATTGATTATTGAATAATAGACCAGAAGATTCCATGCACTAAAAGAGTGCAATGTTATTAAGAACTTTAAAGAAAGACCCCGAAGCAAAACTTCGGGGTCTTTCTTCTTTATTGCAATCTATAATTTCGTATACTTACAAGCTTTAAATTAGCTTTACTTTTAGCAAATTCGAATTGTAACTAGAAGAAGCAACTAACATTTTAAAATAACTATTAATAAAAACAAAATGAGCAATCAAAAAAACTGGCATCAAAAACATAAAGAAACATTGGGCTTTGGAAGCCGATTAGCCGATTCTGTAGCTAACGGAATGGGGTCGTGGAAGTTTATAATAATTCAAACAATACTAGTGGTGCTTTGGATGGGACTAAACCTGATTGGATATATTCGTCATTGGGATGAGTATCCTTTTATATTGCTTAATCTTGTTTTCTCGACACAGGCAGCTTATGCAGCACCGATAATAATGATGGCTCAAAACAGACAGAATGAAAGAGACAGGGCGCAGGCGCAAGCAGATTACCAAACAAATATAGATGCCAAACTTGAAATAGAAGCATTAGCAATTAAGTTAAATTCGCTTGAGGTAGAAAAATTAGACAAAATAATTAATCTGCTTGAAAAAATGAGAGAGAATACTTCCAAGTAAATTAAGAGGGATAATTATTTTACAAACATTAGGATAAAGCAGAAATACTTCGGGATAAAAATAAAGCTCACCTCTGCTCTCTTTTTATTTTATTATTTCTTCACTTTTTGCTTCAAAATACTTTTCAGTAATATCTTCCAGCAATTTTTTTGTAACCGGTTTTGTTTTAAATTCTGAAACAAAATTCCATTTTTTTGCTTTTTCAATATCACTGGTATTGTCGGAAGTGGTGAGCATAATTATTATCAAATTACTTTGCAAAGAAGTATCAAGTTTACTGTATGCCTCTAGAAAGTCCCATCCATTCATCCCTGGCATATTTACATCTAAAAAGATAAGATTGGGATGCTTTGCCTTTTCCTTATTGTTCGTTAAATATTCCAATGCTTCTGTTGCAGATTCCATTGAAATAATATGGATAGCAGGATTAAATTTTTCTATGATTATCTGATGATAGAAATTGTCATCCGGATTATCATCAATAAGCATTATGCAGTTTAATTGATTGGTTTTATTCATAATTTAGGTATTGTAAAATTAAATGTAGACCCTTGGCCTTCGGTTGATTCAATCCATATTTCACCAAGGTGCAACTGAACAATTTTCTTACAGTTGGCAAGCCCTATACCACTTCCTTCGTATTCCCTGTTTGTTGCAAAAACCGGTGAAATTGACCACCGAAAACCGGTTTAAACTGACCACTCAATTCCGGTTCAAATTGACCACCACAAACCGGTTCAAATTGACCACCTGACAAAGATAAAAAAAGTTCATGCTTTGAGGTAACCGTTT
>CAIQBY010000142.1 GCA_903870175.1 uncultured Bacteroidota bacterium | reverse complement strand
CCCTAAGGCGGAATTTCCCAGCAACCCGTCTGATGAAGATGCTGATGAAGACAACTTTAGCGCAGGAAGTACAGGTGCTAAAAAGCCTGTAGACAGCAAATCAAAAACACCTGTTTTAGATAATTTTGGTCGTGATTTAACTAAAGCTGCTGAAGAAGGAAAACTAGATCCTATTGTTGGTCGTGAGAAAGAAATTGAAAGGGTTTCTCAGATTTTATCCCGCAGGAAGAAAAACAATCCGATTTTAATTGGAGAGCCCGGTGTAGGTAAATCGGCTATTGCAGAAGGTTTGGCATTACGAATTGTTCAACGAACAGTTTCCCGTGTATTATTTGGCAAACGTGTTGTTACTTTGGATTTGGCTTCATTGGTGGCTGGTACAAAATACAGAGGACAATTTGAAGAACGAATGAAAGCGGTAATGAATGAGTTGGAAAAATCTCCTGACGTAATTTTATTTATTGACGAGATACATACTATTATAGGTGCAGGTGGTGCTTCCGGTTCTTTGGATGCTTCCAATATGTTTAAACCGGCGTTGGCTAGAGGAGAAATTCAATGTATTGGTGCTACCACTCTTGATGAATACCGTCAGTATATAGAAAAAGATGGTGCTTTAGAAAGACGTTTTCAAAAAGTAATTGTTGAGCCATCAACTCCTGAAGAAACAATTCAGATTTTAAATAATATTAAATCCAAATACGAAGATCATCACAATGTAACGTATACAGATGAAGCAATAAAAGCTTGTGTTGCTTTAACTGCACGTTATATCACCGATCGCCATTTGCCTGATAAGGCAATTGATGCATTGGACGAATCAGGTTCCCGTGTTCACATTACAAATATCAATGTTCCCAAAAACATTGAGGATATTGAGAAAAAACTGGAAGATATTAAGGAAGAAAAAAACAAAGTAGTACGTTCACAGAAATATGAAGAAGCTGCTCGTTTGCGTGATACAGAACGTACATTACTCGAACAACTTGATATTGCCAAGAAACAATGGGAAGAGGATAGCAAAACTCATCGCCAAACAGTAACCGAAGATAATGTTGCGGAAGTTATTGCAATGATGACGGGAGTTCCTGTGCAACGTATTGCTCAGCAGGAAGGTGATAAACTGGTTAAAATGGCTGAACTTTTACAAGGCAAAGTAATTGGTCAGGACGACGCTGTAAAAAGAGTTGTTAAAGCAATTCAACGTAACCGTGCGGGATTGAAAGACCCTAATAAACCAATTGGCTCATTTATTTTCCTTGGTCCTACAGGTGTAGGTAAAACTCAATTGGCAAAAATTTTATCGAAATATTTATTTGATAATGATGATGCCTCGATTCGTATTGACATGAGTGAATACATGGAAAAATTTGCTGTTTCCCGCTTAATTGGTGCGCCTCCGGGATATGTTGGTTATGAAGAAGGAGGACAATTGACTGAAAAAGTAAGAAGACGTCCGTATGCTGTCATCCTGTTAGATGAAATAGAAAAAGCTCATCCTGATGTTTTCAATTTATTACTTCAAGCACTTGATGACGGACAAATGACGGATAGTTTAGGTCGTAAAATTGATTTCAAAAATACAATAATTATTATGACTCCTAACATCGGTTCGCGCCAGCTAAAAGATTTCGGACAAGGAGTTGGATTTTCAACAACAGCTAAAAAAGATGCAGTGGATGAAAATTCAAGAGGTGTGGTTGAAGGAGCATTGAAAAAGGCTTTTGCCCCTGAATTCCTGAATCGAATTGATGATGTTATTATTTTTAACTCTTTATCAAGAGAAGATATTCATAAGATTATCGATATTGAATTGAGTGCCTTATATGGACGTATTAATGAAAAGGGATATACCATCAAAGTTTCCGAAGAAGCAAAGGATTTTATTTCAGAAAAAGGATACGATGTTCAGTTTGGTGCAAGACCATTAAAACGTGCCATTCAAAAATATCTGGAGGACCCATTGTCTGAAGAAATTATAAGAGCAAATGTAACTTCAACAGCGTCGCCGGCTTTTACATTCGCTTTTATTATTTCTTCAGACAAAGGGTCTTCCAGATATTTTTGAATGGCACGTTTTAATG
>CAIQBY010000141.1 GCA_903870175.1 uncultured Bacteroidota bacterium | reverse complement strand
CAAACTAGTGGCGTATTGCATCAAACTAGTGGCGTATCGCATCAAACTAGTGGCGTATTGCATCAAACTAGTTGCGTATTGCATCAAACTAGTTGCGTTTCGCATCAAACTAGTTGCGTATCGCATAAAACTAGTTGCGCATTGCATCAAACTAGTGGCGCATTGCACCAAACTAAATGCGTATTGCATCCAACTAGTGGCGTATTGCATCTAACTAGTTGCGTATTGCACCAAACCAGCATTGTATCGCATCAGGTTAAACCAAACCTGCAAAAAGAAGAATATTACTTGATAATGAATAGTTTAACAAAACTGCCATTTGGTAAAATCAAGGAATATTGTGTAATAAACACAAAACAATCACAACGATTTAAGCTACCATTGCCGGAGGTATAGCCACCACCCCCCAACCCTCCCGAAAAAACGGGACAGGCACTCCTTGAAAAGAAGGAGGGGGAGATAAGACAAAAGAATATAGTAGTTCAAACTAAGTACGACATATACAGTCACCTCTCACCTCCTTTTCGAGGAGAGAGGCAGGGAGTGTGGTCAAATAAAAATTAAAACAAATAAAAATGAAATATAGAAAAAAAGGAGGAGTCCTTACTCGCGCAGAGAAAAAAGCATTGTGGAGAAGCTTTAATGTGATAAAAAGAAAAGGCAGAAAAAGTTACTTTTTACTTTTAATCAGCAGTTCGGCAATCACTATTCAGGGCAAAATTGGTTTTGGTAAAGGACTTAAAGATGCTGATTTTTTGGTTAATGCACAGGCGATATTTGATGCGCTTACAACTAATATAAGTGGATTTTATACACCTCCATTTGTTGATATGCCCAAATTTCAGGGTGCTATCAAGGATTTTACAAATGCAATTAAAAACAGTAAATCAAGGTTGCTGGATTCGGCAGCACAGAAAAAAACTGCAAAGACAAATTTATATGGTGTACTGAAAGATGCTTTAGCTTACATAAATAATCTGGCTTGGAATAATTTGGATGCTGCAGCTATCATCACAGGAGCTAAAATGGTTCAGAAAGGTTCAAGAGTATCTAAAAAGCAGGATTTCACCGTGAGACAGGGGAAAAATTCGGGCGAAGCATTGCTTACAAGTCTTGCTGTTATGGTTGATGGTAAATACCTGAAAGCCATCTATTACTGGCAAATGAGCGTTGATGGCGGTGTTACATGGATTGACCTGGATGATACCGACATAGCAAACACTATGCTTATAGGTTTGAAGGTTAATGTACCTGCAAAATTCCGTAAACGTGCCAAAGCAAGCAAAACAGGCATGAGTAAATGGTGCACACCAGTTGATTTTACGGTGCAGTAAACCACCCCCCGACCCCCTCCTTAAAAGGAAGGAGGGGGAGGCAGGGGAAAATCATTGAAGACTTTGTTTTATTTTTTTTAGAACATTACCCATGCTGAATTTTATTTCTTTATTTTCTATTCTAAGCATTTTAAAACCCATACCTCTTAAATTTTCATCTCTATCTTTATCCTTTTCTATAGCTTCTAAGGATAAATGAATTTCTCCATCCACTTCGATAATTAACTTCTTCTCAGGACAATAAAAATCAACAATATAATTTCCAATGCTGTGTTGTCTTCTGAATTTTTTATTTGCCAACTTACTTCCCTTTAATTGTTCCCAAAGGATGCATTCTTCTATAGTAGCATTATTTCTTAAATCCTGACGTATAGATTTTAAAGAATTTTTATTATGAATCTGCATTTGGTCAAAGATAGTAAATGGATTCGGATATAATATTAAAACATAGTATGTCATACGTTGGCACCCCTCACCTTGTTTAAGGAGAGGGGTCGGGGGTGTGGTTGTTTAAAAAAAGTCCTGTATTTCTACAGGACTTTTTTATTACACATACTAATAAACCAATAAACAAATAATCCAATGAACCATTAATCGGTAAATAAAGCTACTTTTGCACTCCCAAAAATTTATTTTAGAATACTGAAATAAATTCAATACAAGTTTTAGGGATTAGAATTTAGAATTTTAAAAATATGATTTCAGTTTCAAATCTTTCACTTCGATATGGCAAACGGGTTCTGTTTGACGAGGTGAATCTTAAATTTACTCCCGGCAATTGTTATGGTGTGATAGGTGCTAATGGTGCAGGAAAATCAACGTTCCTGAAAATACTTTCGGGCGAAATTGACCCTACTACCGGTCAGGTTTTTATGGACAAAGGCGATAGGATGAGTGTGCTGAGCCAGAATCACTTTGCTTTTGATGCTTTTCCTGTGCTGCAAACGGTGATGATGGGCAATAAAAAGCTGTGGAAACTGATGGAGGAAAAAGATGCGCTGTATGCAAAGCCTGATTTCAGTGATGCTGACGGCGTGAAAGCGGCTGACCTCGAACATCAGTTTGCCGAAATGGATGGATGGAATGCGGAGAGTGATGCAGCCAATTTGATCAGCGATTTGGGGGTGAAGGAATCGTACCATACTAAATTGATGAGTGAGCTGAACGGGAAGGAAAAAGTGCGTGTATTGCTTGCTCAGGCTCTCTTTGGCAACCCTGATATTTTATTGCTTGATGAGCCGACAAACGATTTGGATGTGGAAACTATTTCGTGGCTCGAGAACTTTCTTGCCGATTTTCAGAATACCGTAATTGTGGTTTCCCACGACCGTCACTTTCTCGATTCGGTATGTACACATATCGCCGACATTGATTTTAACAAGATTTCGATATATACCGGTAACTATACTTTTTGGTATGAGTCGAGCCAGTTGGCATTGCGTCAGCGGTCTGACCAGAATAAAAAGATGGAAGACAAGCGCAAGGAACTTCAGGATTTTGTGGAGCGTTTCAGTGCCAATGCTTCCAAATCGCGACAAGCTACAAGCAGGAAAAAATTGCTGGAGAAGCTGGTGATAGAAGATATAAAAGCGAGTACGCGTAAATATCCGGGCATCATTTTTAAAGCGGACAGAGATTGCGGCGACCAGATTTTATCGGTTGAACATCTGAGTAAAAAATCATCCGAAGGAGATGTTTTATTTAAGGATATTACCTTCACGATGACCAAAGGTGATAAGATTGTAGTGCTGTCGAAAGAACATATTGCCATCACTTCTTTCTTCGAAATAATAACTGGTGAAGCGCAGGCTGATAGTGGCGAATATATATTCGGAAGCACGATTACAAAATCGTATCTGCCAAATGAAAATGCAAAGTTCTTTACTTCGGATTATAATCTTGTTGATTGGTTGCGCCAGTTTTCAAAGGATAAAGACGAAACGTATGTACGTGGATTCCTTGGCAAGATGTTGTTTACAGGCGAAGAATCGTTGAAGAAATCAAATGTACTTTCTGGTGGAGAAAAGGTGCGTTGTATGGTATCGCGCATGATGCTTACCAATGCCAATTGTTTGATATTGGATGAACCAACGAATCACCTGGATTTGGAATCAATCACAGCTTTTAATAATGCACTGAAAGACTGGAAACATGTGGCACTGTTCACTTCTCATGACCACGAATTTGTACAGACAGTAGCCAACCGTATCATCGAACTTACTCCAAACGGCATTATCGACAAGCGAATGACGTATGATGAATACATTAATGACGATGCTGTAAAAGCATTGAAAGAAAAAATGTATGCAACAGCCGTAGTGAAGAAAAAGTAAGAGTTTTTGTTGTATTTACAACTCAGAAAGCTAATAATCCTGAAAGGATTAAATTTGAATAGCCCCCAATGAAATTGGGGGTAATAACAAAAATAAGAAACACCAACTCCGAAGGAGTTGAATACAAATAAACAAAAAGATAATGAGCACTTACACGCAAATAAGATATCAAATTGTATTCAGTACCAAAAACAGAGAACAAACTCTTGACAAACAAAATCAAAAAGAATTATACAAATATATTTGGGGAATACTGAAAAATAAAAACTGTCACCTTTACCAAATAGGCGGCGTAGAAGACCATATTCATATCATTTCAGATTTACATCCATCTGTTTCGCTTTCATCATATATAAAAGATATTAAATTGGCGAGTTCAAAATATATAAAAGACAAAAAACTCTTTATAACATTTGAT